>DATMVI010000370.1:0-2331 GCA_035563275.1 Pyrinomonadaceae bacterium | reverse complement strand
GTCTCGCCGCCCGTGAAGACGCGCGTCGCCCGCCAGCAGCCGGCGCAGGCCGGCGCGTCGGCGCGCGCCTCGACGCCCGCCGCCCCGCACGCGGCGCACGCCTGCGGGTAGACGAGCGCCAGCGCGGCGTCGCAGAGCGTGCTGAGTCTGTCCGTGATGCTCATCGGTCTCAAGGCGGAGGCTTGCGAGAACGGCCGCAGGGTTCGCCGTGGTGGGCGGGCTCAGGATAGACGAAAGCCCCGCGATTTGGAAAGCTCGAAATCGCGGGGCCGGAATCCAATCTCCTGCTTTTTTATTCGTCGTCCTCGTTGAGCAGGCCGCGCTCCTGTAGGTCTTGGCACTTGAGGCAGTAGCGCGCCCACGGCACGGCGTCGAGCCGCTTCTCCTGCACCGGCTCGCCGCAGTTGACGCACTCGCCGTACTCGCCCTTCTCGACGCGGCCGAGCGCCTCGTCGATCAGTTGCAGCAGGTTGCGGTCGTTGGCCGACATCGAGATCAGCAGCTCTTTGGTGTAGGCGTTGGCCGCCATGTCGGCCGGGTCTTGGGTGGCCTCAAGGTCGCGCTCGCGGCTCGACAGCTCGGCCTCCGTCACCTGACTGAAGAGCGACTCGCGCCTCGCCAGCAGCCGGTCGCGGTACGTTTTCACTTTTCTTTTATCCATTCCGTTATCCGCCCCCCGTAAAAACAAGTAGACAGCAGCCGGCAGAAATACTTTCTTTTTCGCCCCCCGGTGCCAGCGCCGGCGCTCCCGACGCTGAGCCTGCCGGCCGCCGCCTACTTCTCAATAATTCCCTCACTTCTGGTACGGCAGGCCGCGCGTGATGGTGAAGGCGCGGTAGAGCTGTTCGAGGAGCAGGACGCGCGCCATCTCGTGCGTGAGCGTCAGGCGCGAGAGCGACCAGCGCACGTCCGCCCGCCGCCTGACTCCCTCGCTGACGCCGAGGTGACCGCCCACCACGAAGGCCACCTCCTTCAAAGACCGCCCCTGCCACCCTTCGAGCTGCCCCGCCAGCTCCTCCGAAGCCCACTGCCCCCCGCCCACGTCCAACAGGACGGTGAGAGTATCAGATGCCAAAGCACCTATGATGCGTTTGCCCTCCTCTTCGAGACACTGGCGCTCGTCGGCCGCCGCCGACTCGCGCAGCTCCGTCACCTCGCACCGCGCGAACCGCGAGAGCCTTTTCAAATAATCCTCGGCCAGCGCGCGCAGGTGAGCGTTGCGTGTCTTCCCCACCCAGATCAGGCGCAGGCGCATAAGAGCAGGTGCCCTGTGTCAGGCGCCGGGCGCCGGGTTCGCGGTTCCGCCGCCCGCTCCCGAGCCTTCGCGCCGCCCTCCGTCCTCTTCCCCGGCCCCCGGCTCCGGGCCTCCGGCGTCCTGTTTTTCGTACCGCGCGAGCTTCTCGTAGAGGTTCTTGCGGCTGATGCCGAGGACGCGGGCGGCCTCGGACTTGTTGCCCCGCGTGGCCGCGAGCACCTCGCGGACGTAGTCGGCTTCGAGCTGCGCGAGCGTCGGCCTCTTCCTCAGCCGCGCCCCGGCGCGCACCGCCTCCGGCAAGTCCGCCGCCCCGACCGACGCCCCGTCCGCCACGATCACGGCCCGCTCGACGACGTGCGCCAGCTCGCGCACGTTGCCGGGGAAGTCGTAGGCCGCGAGCGCCTCCGCCGCGTCCGCGCCGAAGCGGCGCGCGGGCCGCCCGTGCTTGGCCGCATAGGCTTCGAGGAAGCCCGCGGCCAGCGGGGCCACGTCCTCGGGCCGCTCGCGCAAAGGCGGCACGCGCAGGCGGACGACGTTGAGGCGGTAGAAGAGGTCTTCGCGGAAGGCGCGGCGGGCGACCGCGTCCTCCAGATCGACGTTCGTCAGCGCCACGAGCCGCGCGTCCACGCGCACGGTCTGCCGGCCGCCCAGCCTTTCAAACTCCCGCCGCTCGATGACGCGCAAAAGCTTCGCCTGCGCGTCGCGTGAGAGGTGCGCGATCTCGTCCAAGACGAGCGTCCCCCGGTGCGCGGCTTCGAGGCGGCCGGGCTTGGCCTGCGTCGCGCCGGTGAAGGCGCCGCGCTCGTAGCCGAACAGCTCGGCCTCCAGCAGCTCGCCGGGCAGCGCCGCGCAGTCGATCTTGACGAACGGCCCCATCGCGCGCCGGCTCATGGCGTGGACGAAGACGGCGACCGCGTCCTTGCCCGCGCCCGACTCGCCCGTGACCAGCACGTTGGCGTCCGTCGAGGCCACGCGCCCCGCGAGGCGCAGGACTTCCGCCATCGCCGGCGAGCGCGCGACCAGCTCGATCATCCTTCGCTTCTCAAAGAACCGCCCGCGCCCGGCGGCGGCCCGGC
>DATMVI010000369.1:0-4289 GCA_035563275.1 Pyrinomonadaceae bacterium | reverse complement strand
GGAGGCAACGGCCCGCGCGGCGGCGGCGATCAAACGTGGCGGCAAAACTCCCGGCGGCGGGAGCGTCGGCCCCGCCGCGCGCCGGGTGTTATAACATAAAGTTTCCGGTTTCGAGTTCGACCTTTTTGATTCGCGATTCGGCTAACGGTCGCCGGCCGCCGGTCGTCAATGGGGAAGAGCTCGGCGGCCGTCAGACGAATCGACCGTCGCAACCCTGAAATCCAAAGCGGCCGAACTCGAAACCGAAGTTTTCCGCGTGCTATGATGGCCGCGCTCTCCCGGCATTCTGTGACAGAAAGAAGGAGATGCAAATGCGAACTCGTCGCAGCCTATTCCTGTTCCCCGTCCTGCTCTTACTCGTCGCGGGCCTCACGGCCTGCCCGAACCGCACCGAGATCGGGAAGATCAACGCCGACCCCGACCGCTACTTCGACAAGGAGGTCGGCGTCGCCGGCACCGTGACCGACAGCTACGGCGTGCCGTTCGTCGGCGGGGCCTACGAAATAGACGACGGGACGGGCAAGATTTGGGTCGTCTCCGAGCGCCGCGGCGTGCCATCGAAGGGCGCGCGCGTCGGCGTCAAGGGGCGCGTCTTCAGCGGCCCGGCCCTGCGCGGCCGCACCTTCGGGACGGCCATCCGCGAGTCCGACCGCCGCTCCGCCTCGCGCTGAAGTCGGCGCGGGCGGCCCGCTCCCGAACCCCTCCCCGCATGCAGATCGTCCGCGCCCTCGACGAACAGTTCGCGCGCCTGCACGAGCGCTCCCACGCGCTCGTGCGGGCCGTCGCCCCCGAACGGCTCTACTGGCAGCCGCCGCGCGAGTCGGCCGGACTCCTCCCCGCCTACTCCTGCGGCGAGCACCTTCTGCGCTCGGCCGCCGCCGTCGAGCAGACCTTCGGCGGCATCAACGTCAACCTCTGGGACGACCCCTTCGAGTGGACTCTGCCCGAGGCGCTGCCCACGCCCGCGCACGTCGCCGCCTACCTCGACGAGGCCGAGGCCACGCGCCTGCGCGCCTTCGCGCAGTTCCGCTCGGACCGAGACCTCACGAAAGAGATCGCCACGCCCTCCGGCCGGATGCGCACGCTCTTCGCGCTCGCCGCCGAGACGCTCGCCCGCGCCGCCCACCATCAGGGGCGCGCCCTCGCCACCTTCAGACTCTTTTCCGACGCGCGCCTGCCCGCGGCCTGAGCGCGCGGGCGAACTTTGTCGCCGGGAGATTCGTTCAGACCGACGGCCCGCTTAGATTTTTCGGGCGCGAGGTGCGAAAATCCCACCGAAGGAGGGCGACGAATGTTCTGCCCGGAATGCGGCCAACAGCAAATCTCCGACGAGGCGCGCTTCTGCTCGCGGTGCGGCTTCCAGTTGGCCGGCGTGACGGGGCTTCTGGCGACGCGCGGCGCGCTGCCGGCGGACGCGACCCCCGCCGCCCTCGCGCCCGAGACGCCGCGGCGCAAGGGCGTGCGTCAGGGCGCGAAGCTCTTCCTGATCGGCCTCTTTCTCATCCCTTTGCTCGCCATCTTTTACGAGATGTCGCGCGGGTTGCTCCCGGAGGAGTTACCGCTCGCCGGCGTTATCGTCTTCGTGGGCGGCCTGCTGCGCATGATCTACGCGGCCCTCTTCGAGGACGGGCCGTACCGCAGGCAGCCCGCGTCGCCGTTCGCGTACGCCCCGCCGGCCGCGCAGCCTTTGAGCGCGCCCCGCCCGCCCGCCGCCGAACTGCCGCCAGCGCGCGGCGTCCCGGCGCGGGGTTACGCGGCGCCGCGGGCCGACACCGGGGAGATCAGTTACCGCCCGAGCGTGACCGAGGGGACGACCCGCCTGCTCGACGAGCAGGACGACCAGCCCGGCCGCTGAACGCGAGACCTTTTTTAAGGAGCCGAGAATGTTCTGCCCACAGTGCGGCCAGAGGCAGGCCGCCAACGACGTGCGTTTCTGTTCGGGCTGCGGCTTCCCGCTCGCCGGCGTCAGCGAGATGCTGGCCGGCGGCGGCCAACTCCCCGCGCGCACGGCTTCGGCCGCGGGGCCGCGCCAACTCACGCCGCGGCAGAAGGGCGTCCGTCAGGGCGCGATGTTGATGCTGAGCACGATGCTGGTCGTGCCCCTCGTCGCCTTCATCAGCGTCTTCGTCACCGGCGGGCCGGAGTTGTTCGTCCCGGCGGCCGCCGTCATCTGCTTCATCGGCGGGCTGCTCCGCATCTTCTACGCCCTGCTGCTCGAAGGCGCGACGGCGCTGGAGGCGCACGCGGCCGCGACCGCACAGACCTACGTGCCCCCGGCCATGCCGCCCAACTACCTCGGCACGCCCGAGCGCGGCTCGGCGCTGCCGCCGCGCAGCCAGCCCGTCCCGGCCTACCGCCCGGCCCGCCGCGACACGGGCGAACTGGCCGCGCCGTCCAGCGTCACAGACCACACGACGCGCCTGCTCGAACGCCAACCCGAAGAGCCGCCGCAACGTTGAGCGACGAGCGGCGCACAGTCTCGCCCGAAGTTTCTGACGCCGGCGGGCCCGCCGTCCGCCCGCTCGCCGAACGCCTCGGCGAGCGCGTCGCGCGCGCGGGCGCGATCACCTTCCGCGACTGGATGGCCGCCGCGCTCTACGACGAGCACGCCGGTTACTACCGCCGCCGCGGCCTCGCGCGCTGGGGGCGCGCCGGCGACTACCGCACCAGCCCCGAACGCACCCCGCTCTTCGCCGCGACCTTCGCGCGCCACTTCGCCTCACTCTTCGAGCAACTGGGCCGCCCCCGCGTCTTTCACGTCGTCGAGGCCGGCGGCGGCGCGGGCCACTTCGCGCGGGGCGTGCTGCGGACTTTGGAGCGCGACGCGCCCGGCGCCTTCGACGCGCTCCGCTACGTCTTCGACGAGGCGAGCGAGGACGCGCGGCTGCGCGCCGCCCGCCTGCTTGAGCCTTACGCGGCGCGCGTCGAGTTCCGCCGCCTCGAAGAGTTCGAGACGCCTCTCGGAGCCTGCGTCATCTTCTCGAACGAGTTGCTCGACGCCTTGCCCGTCCACCGCGTGCGCGCGCGCGGCGGGCGGTTGCGCGAGCTGTACGTGGGGCTCGAAGCGGGCGGCGGCTTCAAGTGGGTCGAAGGCGAGCCTTCGACGCCGCGGCTCGCCGAACACTTCGCGCGCGCGGGCGTCGCGCTCGAAGAAGGCCGGACGGCGGAAGTCTGCCTCGACGCCGAAGAGTGGGTCGCGCGGGCGGCGCGGCTGGCGCAAGGCGGGTTCGTCGTGACGGTGGATTACGGCGCCGAGGCGTCGGAGCTTTACGGCGCGCCGCACCGGCGTGACGGGACGCTGCGCGCCTTCAGCGGCCACGCCTTCGCCGACGACGTGCTCGCGCGCCCCGGCGAGCAGGACATCACGGCCACTGTCAACTGGACTCAGGTGAGGGAAGCGGGCGAGCGCGCCGGCCTGCGCACCCTTTCGCTCGAAAGGCAGGACGCCTTCCTGCTGCGCGCCGGCCTGCTCGAACAGTTGGAGCTTGAGGGCCGCTTCGCCGGCAGCGAGGCGGAATTGATGCGACTGCGGCTCGGCGCCCGCGAGATGATCCTGCCCGGCGGCATGGCCTCGCACTTTCAGGTGCTCGCGCAGCGAGGGAGCGGGAATTAAGAATTAAGAATTTGGATTTAAACCACTCGCAATTCTTAATTCTTAATTCTTAATTCTTAATTCCTCATCCTCCCTCTCGCCTCTGTGTTAAATTCTGTCGCCCGCTCCTCTGCGGCGCACGCACAACCATTAACGCGGAACGAACTCTCCGGCCACTGGAGTCTTTGATGATTAGAAAACTGCTGCTCGCTCTCATCCTCCCCGGCCTCGCGCTGACGCCGCTCGCGCGCGCGCAGACGACGCCGTTCCTGACCGACGACGAGATTCGGATGCTGTCGAACGAAATCTCCGGCGACCGCGCCTTCGAGCACATCCGCTGGCTCTCGCACTGGCACCGCGACTCCGGCATGGAGGGCTTCTTCAAGGCCGCCGACTACGTGACGCAGGCCGCGAAGGAGAACGGCCTCGAAGAGGTGCGCTTCGTCGAGCAGCCGCTGCCCGGCCCCAACTACACGGCGCGCGTCGGCGAGCTGTGGGTGGTCGAGCCGGTCGCGGTGAAGCTCGCCGACATCGGCGAGCACGCCGTCTTCCTCGCCGACGGGAGCCGCGACGCGGACGTGACGGCCGAGCTCGTCTACGTCGGCGACGGGAGCGAGGCCGCGCTGCGCAACCTCGACGTGGGCGGCAAGATCGTCCTCACGAGCGGCTCGGCCGGGGGGGCGGTGCAGAACGCGGT
>DATMVI010000368.1:0-3245 GCA_035563275.1 Pyrinomonadaceae bacterium | reverse complement strand
CTTGAGCTCGACGACGATGCGCATGCCGTCGCGCGAGGACTCGTCGCGCAGGTCGGCGATGCCCCCGATCTTCTTCTCGTTGACCAGCTCGGCGATGCGCTCGATGAGGCGGGCCTTGTTGAGCTGGTAGGGGATCTCGGTGATGATGATGGCGTCGCGCTCGGTGGTGCCGCGGCCGATGCGGTCGATGCCGGCGCGGGCGCGCATCTGGATGATGCCGCGGCCCGTCGTGTACGCCTGCCGGATGCCCTCGCGGCCGTAGATGAAGCCGCCCGTGGGGAAGTCGGGGCCGGGGACGATCTTGAGCAGCTCCTCGTCCTTGATGTTCGGCTTGCGGATGAGGGCGATGGTGGCGTCGATGACCTCCGAGAGGTTGTGCGGCGGGATCTTCGTCACCATCCCGACGGCGATGCCCTCGGCGCCGTTTAAGAGGAGCGTCGGGACGCGCGAAGGGAGCACCGAAGGCTCGCTCAGGGACTCGTCGTAGTTGGGGTTGAAGCTGACGGTCTCCTTCTCGATGTCGGCGAGCACCTCGGTGGTGATCTTCGACATGCGCGCCTCGGTGTAGCGCATGGCCGCGGCGGCGTCGCCGTCCACGGAGCCGAAGTTGCCCTGCCCGTCCACGAGCGGGTAGCGCATGGAGAAGTCCTGCGCCAAGCGGACGATGGTCTCGTAGACGGCCGAGTCGCCGTGCGGGTGGTACTTGCCGATCACGTCGCCGACGATGCGCGCCGACTTCTTGTAAGCCTTGTTGTACTGGTTGCCGAGTTCGTGCATCGCCCAGAGGACGCGCCGGTGGACGGGCTTGAAGCCGTCGCGCACGTCCGGCAGGGCGCGGCCGATGATGACCGACATGGCGTAGTCGAGATACGAGCGGCGCATCTCGTCTTCGATGTTGACGTAGTTGCGATCTAAAGTTTCCATCCGATAAACCTTTCCGGTACAATCTGCGCGCCCCGGCGGCGCGGGCCTGCAAAAGAGGCCGGGCAGCCGCCGCCGGGGGCTTCAAAAAAAACGCGAACCCGCCGCCAGCGAACCCCTCGACGCCCCTCGCCGGGCGGCCGAAAATCTGTTGACTGAGGCGTACTTTCAGGTGCGGAAGAAGGCGGGCCGAAAGTACGACATATTGTAGCCCGGCGGGGCTTTTTTGGCAACCCCGCCGGGGCCGCGAAAGCACTGATTTTACAGGCTTTCGACGCCGAAAAGGGGCCTTTTACGCGCCCCCGCCGGGGCGCCACATGCGGCGCCCGCCCCGCCCCCGAAAACCGGCCCGCGGAGATGGAATTCGAAGGCAAATCCAAGCGCCTGCGCGAGCGCATTAAGCTGGCGCTCCCCGTCCGCGTCCTCGGCCGCGAGACGAGGGAGCGCGAGTGGATGGAGATGTCGCGCCTGATAGACGTGACCCCCTTCGGCGCGAGCTTCGCGCTCGCCCACCCGACCGAGCCGGGCCGCCTGCTCCACCTCACGCTGCCGATGCCGCGCCAGCTCCGCTGCTTCGACCACGTCGAGGATCAGTACCGCGTCTGGGCGCTGGTGCGCCGCGTCCGCGCGCCGCAGCAGCAGCTCTGGCAGCGGGGCGGCGAGTTGCCGCGCGTCGTCGTCGGCGTGGCCTTCACGGGCAAGCACCCGCCGGCCAGCTACCTCGCCGACCCCGCGACGCGCTACGACGTGGACGCGCTGTCGAAGGAGAACAACCTCTGGACGCTGCGCGAGATCAAGGGGGAGGAGGCCGCGGGCGGGCGCGCGGCGCGCTCGGAAGAGACGCGGCTGCAAGTGGCCATCAGCGTGACGGTCGAAGTCCTCGACGACGAGGGGCGCGTGACGGTCAGCGAGCAGACCGTCACCGAGAACATCAGCCGCCGCGGGGCCGCCGTCTGGACGACGCTGTCGCTTGAGCGCGGCCGCTTCGTGCGCCTCCGGAGCGCGGAGTCGGGCCTCTCGGTGACGGCCGCCGTCCGCGCCCACCGCGCCGGCCCCGACGGCATCCCCCGCCTCCACCTCGAATTCATCGACCGCCAGTGGCCTTTAGAGGGCATCGAGTGACAAGATAGTTTCGAGCCCCGAGTCCGGAGCAGAAGAACTCGTCTTCGACTCCGGACTCCGGGCTCCAGACCCGGACTGTTTTTTAGTTATGAAACGCATCATGTTTCCGCGCGAGGTGTTGCTGGTCGAGGTCGAGCGCCGGTGCGCCGGGGAGGTTTGCGGGGCGCGGGCGCGCGTGGCGCTGACGAAGGAGGAGGCGCGCGCCTACGCGGGCTTCGAGTGCGAGCGGTGCGGGCGCTGGAACGCGGACGAGCTGACCGAGCGCGACATCCCGGAGTGGTGGGAGGAGTTGAAGATCACGGCGCTCGACGGCGTGCGGCCCGTGAGGCCGGGGGGCGGCGCCGGGGACGAGACGCCCGACGCGGTCTGGCGTCTGAGCGAGGCGTGGGGCCGCCTGCGCGCGGCCGAAGGCGAAGACGAGGGCGAGGCGGGGTCTTGAGCGAAGCCTTGAAGACGCTTGGCGAGCCGAAGCGGGACGGGCGCGGGGCCGAGCCGCCGCCGGCCCCGCAGTGGTTGGTCGAGGTGTTGCGCCCGGCCGTCCGCCTCATCTCGCGCGCCGTGTGGCGCGTGCGCTTCCGCGGCGTCGAACACATCCCGGCCGAGGGCGGCGTCGTCATCGCCGCCAACCACCAGACCTACGTCGACCCTTTCTGGATCACCGTCCCCGTCCGCCGCCCCATCCGCTACCTCGCGTGGAGCGAAGCCTTCAAGTGGCCGCTGGCGGGGCGCGCGCTGGCGGTGCTGGGCGCGTGGCCGCTCGTCGTCGAGCGCGGGAACCCTTCGGCGCACCGGCGCTCGCTGCGCTGGCTGCGCGAGGGCGGCGCGGTGATGATCTTCCCCGAGGGCGGGCGCGCCTGCGCGGACGGGGAGATGGCGAGGTTCAAGTCGGGCGCGGCGCGGCTCGCGCTCGAAGCCGGCGTGCCCGTCCTGCCCGTCACCGTGCGCGGCGGACACACCGCCTGGCCGCGCGGGCAGCGCTGGCCCCGCGCCGGCCGCGTCGAGATCATCTACCACCCGCTCCAACACCTCTCGGCCCGGCCCGGCGAGGACGCCCGCCGCGCCGCGCAGCGCGAGACCGAAACGCTCGCCGCCACCATCAAGTCGGCGCTCTAAGAAGGCGGAAGGCGGAAAGCAGAAGGCGGTCAGGACGCTCCGAGCGTCCTGACCGCCTTCTGCTTTCCGCCTTCCGCCTTCTTAGGGTG
>DATMVI010000367.1:0-4398 GCA_035563275.1 Pyrinomonadaceae bacterium | reverse complement strand
TTCCGCGGACTGTTAGCGAAGGTGAGGGAGGCGTGCTTGGGAGCGTACGCGCATCAGGAGGCGCCGTTCGAGCGGGTGGTGGAGGGGGCGCGGCCGGAGCGGAGTCTGGGGCACGCGCCGCTGTTTCAGGTGATGTTCGGGTTGCAGAACGCGCCGGGGGGCGGGGGCGAGCCGCTGCCCGGCCTCTCCCTCCGGCCCTTCCGGCTCGGCGAGGAGGCCGCCCAGTTCGACCTCGCGCTCGCACTGACGGAAACGGGCGGCCGTCTGAGCGGGGCGCTGAATTACAACACGGACTTGTTCGACGCTGCGACCATCGAGCGGATGGCCGGCCACTACGCCCGGCTGCTCGAAGCCGCGCTCGCCGACCCGTCGCGCGAGGTGGGCGAACTTGAATTGTTGGGCGAGGAAGAGGCGCGGCTGTTCGAGCAATGGAACGAGACCGAGGCCGACTACCCTCGACTCTGCGTCCACGAACTCATCGAGGAACAAGTCGAGCGGACGCCCGACGCCGTCGCGGTCGAGTTTGAAGGCGAACGGCTGACTTACGCCGAGCTCGACGCGCGGGCCAATCAATTAGCTCGTCATCTTCGCGGCTTGGGCGTCGGGCCGGACGCGCTGGTCGGGGTCATGCTGGAGCGCTCGGCCGAGTTAGTCATTACCTTGTTGGCGGTCTGGAAGGCCGGAGGCGCGTCCGTCCCGCTCGACCCGGAATACCCGCAGGAGCGCGTCCGTTACATGCTCGAAGACTGCGGCGCGCGCGTGTTGGTCACGCGGTCGAAGCTGGCCGAGGGTCTGCCCGAGCACGAGGCCCAAGTCGTCCTTTTGGACGAGGGGCGCGAAGAGATCGAGTGGCACGGCGCGGGGCGCGTCGAGGGCGTGGCCGGGTTGGAAAACCTCGCCTACGTCATCTACACCTCGGGCTCGACGGGCAGGCCGAAGGGCGTGACGGTCGAGCACCGGAGCCTGACCAACACCCTGTGCGCCACGGGCGAGCGGTTCGACTTCGGCGCGGGCGAGGCGATGCTCGTCGTCGCCAACTTCGCCTTCGACATCTCGCTGTTCGAGTTGTGCTCCCCGCTGCTCACGGGCGGCGCGGCCGTGGTGCTTTCGGCCGAGCGGCGTTACGACCTCGATTACCTGCTCGACGCGTTGGGCCGCGCCGCGTCCGCCCACCTCGTCCCGAGCCTGATGCGCCGCGCCGTCGAGCGCCTCAGGGAGAAGAGGCTGGTTCTGCCGAACCTGAAGCAGGTCTTCGTCGGCGGCGAGCTGACGCCGGCCGAACTGCTGGAGCGGATGAAGGAGGTCTTCCCCGAAGCGCGCGTCCACGTCCTCTACGGCCCGACCGAGACCGCCATCGTCTGCACGAGCCACGAGGCGTCGAGGGAGGCGACGGAGACGAAGAACCTCATCGGCCGCCCCTTCGGCAACGTTGAGGTTCGCGTCTGCGACGAGCGCGGCCGGCCCGCCCCCGTCGGCGTCCCCGGCGAGTTGTGCGTCGGCGGGGCGGGCGTGGCGCGCGGCTACCTGCGGCGCGACGCCCTCACCGCCGAGCGGTTCGTCGCCCTCGGCGGTGAACGTTTTTACCGCACCGGCGACCTCGCGCGGTGGACGCCCGACGGGCGGCTGGAGTTCCTCGGCCGGGCCGACGACCAAGTTAAGGTGCGCGGCTACCGGATTGAATTGGGCGAGGTCGAGGCCGCCTTGAAGCAGCACCTGGCGGTGAGGGAGGCGGCGGCCGCGGCCGTGGGCGAGGACGGCGACCGGCGGCTCGTCGCCTACGTCGTGCCGCGCGAGCGCCCGACGCCCGCCGACGGCAACGGCCTCGGCGGGGGGCGCCAGCCGGGGCAGGTTCAGCTCTGGCCCTCCATCGGCGAGTACTTCGTCTACGACGAACTCATCTACCACGGCCTGACCCACGACGAGCCGCGCAACGACATGTACCGCAGCGCCATGCAGCGGACGGTAAAGGACAAAGTGGTCGTGGAGATCGGGACGGGCCGCGAGGCCATCCTCGCGCGCCTCTGCGTGGAGTGCGGGGCGCGGAAGGTCTACGCCGTCGAGATTCTGGAGCAGTCGTACCTGTCCGCCCGGAAGGTCATCCGCCGGCTCGGCCTCGAAGACAGGATCACCCTCATCCACGGCGACGCGACGAAGGTCGAGCTGCCGGAGAAGGCCGACGTTTGCGTGTCGGAGATTTTCGAGGCCATCGGCGGGGCTGAGGGCGCGGCCATCATCCTCAACAGCGCGCGCCGGTTCCTGCGCGAAGACGCCGTCTTCGTCCCCCGCCGCAGCGTCACCAAAATCGCCGCGGCCCGGCTGCCCGAAGAGATTTGGGAGAACCCGAGTTTCACCAAAGTCTCCGCCCACTACGTCGAGAAGATTTTCGAGCAGGTCGGCCACAAGTTCGACCTGCGCCTGTGCGTCAAGAGCTTCCCGCGCTCGAACGTCGTCTCCGACGTGCAGGTCTTTGAGGACATGGACTTCGACGCCCCCGTCGCCCCCGAGTACAGCTTCGACCTGACCTTCAACTTCAACGAGCGCTCTCGCGTGGACGGCTTCATCGTCTGGCTGGCTCTGGAGATGAACGACGGCCGGGTGCTCGACATCCTCGAAAGGGAGTTCTCGTGGTTCCCCGTCTTCCTGCCGGTCTTCTACCCCGGCGTCGAGGTCGGCGAGGGCGACCGCATCGAGGCGAGGTGCCGGGGCGTGCTCTGCGACAACGGGCTCAACCCGGACTACTTCATCGAGGGGAGCCTGCTGCGGCAGGGCGGCGAGCGGCTCGACTTCGCCTACGAGGCGACGCACCACCGGCGGCAGTACCGGCAGACGCCCTTCTACCGCCGGCTGTTCCGCGACGACTCGGTGCCGGTCGCCGCGCCCGACGCGCAGTCGCTCGTCAAGGGGCTCAGGGAACACCTCGGCCTCTACCTGCCGGAGTACATGCAGCCCTCCTCCCTCGTGCTGCTGGAGCGGCTGCCGCTGACGCCGAACGGCAAGGTCGACCGCCGCGCGCTGCCGCCGCCCGACGCGGACGCGGACGCGGCCGACGGCCCGCGCGTCGCGCCGCGCACGCCGCTCGAAGAGCTTCTGGCCGACATCTGGGGCCGCGTGCTCTCGGTCAAAGAGGTCGGCGTCCACGACAACTTCTTCCAGCTCGGCGGACACTCGCTGCTCGCCACGCAGGTCGTCTCGCGCGTCCGCGACGCGTTCCGCGTCGAGCTGCCGCTGCGCGCGATCTTCGAAGCGCCGACCATCGCCGAGCTGGCCGAGGCCATCGGGCGGGCGACGCTGGCCGGCCAGTCGCCGGACGCCCTCCCGCTCGCGCCCTTCCCCCGCGACCGGCGGCTGCCGCTCTCCTACGCGCAGCAGCGCCTCTGGTTCATCGAACAACTCGAACCGGGCAACACCATCTACAACGTGCCGGCGGCCGTCCGGCTTGAGGGCGAGCTGGACGCCGGGGCGCTCGAACGCGCGCTCACGGAGGTCGTGCGCCGCCACGAGTCCCTGCGGACGACCTTCCCTTCGGTGGACGGGCGCCCGGCGCAGGTCATCAGCCCGCCCGCGCCCGTCGAGCTCGACGCGGTCGACCTCTCGCGGTTGCCCGTCGGGGAGCGCGAGGAGGAGGCGCGGCGGCTGGCGGCCGAAGAATCACAGCGACCCTTCGACCTCGCGGCCGGGCCGCTCTTCCGCGCCTCGCTGCTGAGACTGGCCGGCGACGAGCACGTCCTGCTCGTGACCGCGCATCACATCGTCTCCGACGGGTGGTCAATCGGCATCCTCGTCAACGAACTCTCGGCGCTCTACGCGGCCTTCGTGCGGAACGAGGAACCACAACTCGCGGAGCTGCCGATTCAGTACGCGGATTACGCCGCGTGGCAGCGGCAATGGCTCTCCGGCCGCCTGCTCGACGAGCAACTTCGTTACTGGCGGGAGCGGCTGTCGGGTGCGCCTCCCGTCCTCGAGCTGCCCACCGACCGGCCCCGCCCGCCCGTCCAGACCTTCCGCGGCTCCACCCACCGCTTCGCCCTCAGCGCCGAGACCTCGCGCGCCGCCGCACGCCTCGCCGAGCGCGAGGGCGCCACCCCCTTCATGCTCTTGCTCGCCGCCTTCGACGCGCTCCTCTACCGCTACACGGGGCAGTCCGACGTCGTCGTCGGGACGGCCGTGGCCGGGAGGACGAGGGCCGAGACCGAGAGGCTCATCGGCTTCTTCGTCAACACGCTGGCGCTGCGCACAGAGGTCAGAGGCGATGAGCCGTTCCGCGGACTGTTAGCGAAGGTGAGGGAGGCGTGCTTGGGAGCGTACGCGCATCAGGAGGCGCCGTTCGAGCGGGTGGTGGAGGGGGCGCGGCCGGAGCGGAGTCTGGGGCACGCGCCGCTGTTTCAGGTGATGTTCGGG
>DATMVI010000366.1:0-6141 GCA_035563275.1 Pyrinomonadaceae bacterium | reverse complement strand
GATGGAGGGGCGCGGGGCCGGGACGCCGGGCGGCGCGCGGGCGCGGGCCTACGTCGCCGGCCGCTTCGCGCAGGTCGGGCTGAAGCCGCTGGGGGCGTCGTTCGAGCAGCCGTTCGCGCTGCGAGGCCGCGCGGGGCAGGGGGCGAACCTCGTCGGCTTCGTCGAAGGGACGAAGCAGCCGGCGCGCCTCGTCGTCGTCACCGCCCACTACGACCACCTCGGCGTGCGGGGCGGGCAGGTCTACAACGGCGCGGACGACAACGCCTCGGGCGTCGCGGCCCTGCTCCAACTGGCGGCGCACTTCGCGCGCGAGCGCCCGGCGCACACCTTCGTCTTCGCGGCGCTCGACGCCGAGGAGGACGGGCTGCAAGGCGCTTCCGCGCTCGTCAAACAACTCAAACAGGAGCGCCGCGACGTGGCGCTCAACGTCAACCTCGACATGGTCGGCCACAGCGAGCGCGGCGAGCTTTACGCCGCCGGCGCGCACCACACGCCCGCCCTCAGGCCGCACCTTGAGCGGGTCGCCGCGGCCGCGCCCGTCAGACTCCTGCTCGGCCACGACCGGCCCGACCTCGGCCGCGACGATTGGACGAAGCAGTCCGACCACTACGCCTTCCACCGCGAGAAAATCCCCTTCGTCTACTTCGGCGTCGAAGACCACAAGGACTACCACCGCCCCTCGGACGACTTCGAGACCATCACCGCCGACTTCTACGTCCGCGCCGTCGAGACCATCCTCGAAGCCCTGAAGGCGCTCGACGCGGGCACGTAAAAAGCCGCGCGTCGCGAAGCGAAAAGGCGGTCGCCGGCTATCGGCCGGCGGTTGGGTTGCGGACGCGGCCGAAACCTCACGGCGCCGGGTGGCGATGCTATATAGCTCAAGAGAAGTAACGCCGGCGGAGCGGAAAGCGTATGAAGAAGGTTGAAACGGGGATGGAAGATGAGCTTCGGCCTGAGTACGATTTGCGGGGCCTGCGGGTGAGAAGGCTCGGCCCTGAACGCAAAAGCTTCGGGGACGTGGTCAGGCTGGAGCCGGACGTGGCGGAAGCGTTCCCGAACGCGGAAGCCGTCAACGAAGCGCTCCGCTTCCTGATCAGGGTCACGAGGGATAACCCGGCGCCCCCCCCTCCCGCGAAGGGCGACGCCTGACAGCCGCCTGCGCTCGACGCGGGCACGTTGGAGTCGGGAATCGGGAATCGTGGGAAACAGTTGAGCGCCGCCCCGGCGCGAATGGTTCAGCCGGGGCGGCGCTCGACGCGTCATAGCGATTCACGCTTCAAGATTCACGGCTTTTGCCTCTCTTCGAGCAGCGTGGTCATCTCGCGTTCGAGCTGGTAGACCTCAAGGGCGAGGTCAAGGTTGTCGCCGTACACGTCGAGTTCGCGCATGGCGATGGCGCCCATGGTGAAGGGGCCGGGCGGGTCGCCGACCGGCTCGCCGCGCAGGTAGCCGCGGCACCAGAGCAGTTGGCGCTTGACGCTCGCCAGCGGCGGGAAGGCGTCGCCGCCCTCCTGCTCGACGCCGGCCAGCGCCTCCTCGATCCGGCTCAAAAGCTCTTCCGACTCGGGCATCACCCGCAGATTATAACCGACCGCGGGCCGAAAAATTTCCGCGCCCGAGGCGGCCGGCCCCGCCGGCGCGCGGTCTGGTTTACAATGTCGGCGCGAGTTCTGACGATTAAAGCTGACGGAGCAAGCCCGGAGATGAAGCCCGACGCCCGACGGAAGACAGTTGTCATCGCACTCCTCTGCCTGTTCGTGAGCGCGGCGCCCGCGCGCGCGCAGGGAGACGCCGGCCGGTGGCGTCTCGTGACTTTGCCCGCGCCCGAGTTCAAGCGGACGCCGCCGCGCGCGGGCGCGTCGCGCCGGGGGGCGCCGCGCCTCACGCTCGTCTCGACCCGGCCCAACCAGATCACCGACGAGCAGGCTTGGTTCACGCGCCACAGCCTTGCGCTCCCGATCTACGAGGTGACCGACGCGCCCTCGCCCGGCTGGACGAGCCCGGCCGAGCCGCTGCCCTCGTTCGTGCCCCTGCGCTTCGGCGACCTGCGCCTCGTCCGGGCCATCCGCCAGCGCGAGCGCGTCCTCGCCGTCTACGGCGCGGACTTCTCGTCGGGCCGCTACCTCGTCGCGCTCGACCGCGCGTCGGGCCGCTTCAGCTACGGCTTCGACTTCGCGGCCTACGCCTACGCGCCCGACGCGCCGGCCCGCGAGCGCGAGTTCGTCTATCAGGACATCGTCTGGGCGGCCGAGGAGGGCGACACGCTCTACGTCGCGCACGCGCACAACACCTACGCGCGCTCGTCGCGCGGGATGAACGCGTACCTGACCGCCATCGACACGCGCCGGGGCCGCGTGCTCTGGCGTAGCGCCCCGCTCGTCGCCAACGCCTCGAACTTCGAGATGGTCGGCGACCACATCGTCTCCGGCTACGGCTTCACGCGGGAGCCGGACTTCCTCTACCTCCTCGACAAGCGCACCGGCGCCGTGCTCCAACGCCTGCCGGTTCGCTCCGGCCCCGAGTACATCATCCGCAAGGGCGACCGCCTGCACGTGCGGGCCTACGACGCCGACCTCGTCGTCCGCTTGACCGCGGCGGCGGGGCGGTGAAATTCTCTCGGCGCAAGGGCGGCCGGGGCCGCCACAACCGAAAAGGAAGACGTGAACGGTGGAAGCATTACTGAACGAGGCGGAGGTGCGCGTCGTCGGCTCGCTGGTCGAGAAGCAGGTGACGACGCCGGAGTATTACCCCCTGACGCTGAACGCGCTGGTCAACGCGTGCAACCAGATTTCGAACCGCGACCCCGTCGTCTCCTTCGACGAGCAGACGGTGGCGCGCGCCCTCGAATCCCTGCGCGCGAAGAACCTCGTCTACGTGTTTTACGGGAGCGACAGCCGCGTGCCGAAGTACAAGCACATGATGACGGAGATTTTCCGGCTGTCGCCGGCCGAGCTGGCGGCGATGTGCGTGCTGATGCTGCGCGGGCCGCAGACGGTGGGCGAGGTGCGCGGCCGGACGGGGCGGCTCTACAGCTTCGCGGACCTCGCCGAGGTCGAGGCGACGCTCGAAGGGCTGGCGCTGAGGGAGGAGCCTGTGGTGCTGAAGCTGCCGCGCCAGCCCGGCCGCAAGGAGGCGCGCTACGCGCACCTTCTGGCGGGCACGCCCGCCTTCGACGAGTCGCGCCCCGAGCCGCGCGCCGAGCCGGCCGTCCGCGAGGTGCGCGCCGAGAACGAAAGGCTCGCGCGCCTCGAAGCCGAGATCGAGAGCCTGCGCGCCGAGCTGGCCGGCCTGCGCCGGCAGTTCGACGAGTTCAGGAAGCAGTTCGAGTAAATCTAAAATCAAACACCCGCATGAGGCTCGAACGCGAGTTCTACACGCGCGCAGACACGCTGCTCGTCGCGCGGGAGTTGCTGGGGAAGCTCCTCGTCGTGCCCGCGGCGGGCGGCGAGCGCGTGTCGGGCCGCGTGGTCGAGACGGAAGCCTACCTCGGCGCGGGCGACAAAGCCTCGCACGCCTTCGGCAACCGGCGGACGGCTCGCACCGAGACGATGTACGCCGTCGGCGGCACGGCTTACGTCTACTTCGTCTACGGCATGCACCACCAGTTCAACGTCGTCACCGGCGCGGAAGGCTCGCCGCACGCCGTGCTCGTGCGCGCGCTCGAACCCGCCGAGGGGCTGGAGTTGATGCGCCTGCGCCGCCCCGTCAAAGACGACCGCGCGCTGACGAGCGGCCCCGGCAAACTCTGCCGCGCGCTCGGCATTGACCGCAGCTTCGACGGCGCAGACCTGACCGGGGGCCGCCTCTGGCTCGAAGACGACGGCGCGCGCGTCCGCCCCGGCGAGGTCGCCTCCGGCCCCCGCGTCGGCGTCGCCTACGCCGGCGAAGACGCGCTCCGCCCGTGGCGCTTCTGGAACAGAGGCAACCCGTTCGTCAGCAGGAGGTAGGTTGAAGACGCCGGGCTTCTGCCCCGAACTCGAAACCCGCAACTCGAAACTGTTATCCTTGATGGCCGTGAAGATCACTTTCCTCGGAACCAGCGCGGGCGTGCCGACGCGGGCGCGCAACGTCTCGGCGGTCGCCTTGCGTCTGCCGCAGCGCGGCGAGGCTTGGCTCTTCGACTGCGGCGAGGGCACGCAGCAGCAACTCCTGCGCTCCGACCTCAACATCAGCCAGCTCACGCGCGTCTTCATCACGCACCTGCACGGCGACCACGTCTACGGCCTGATGGGCCTGCTCGCCACCTGCGGCATGTCGGGCCACGCCTCGCGCATAGACCTCTACGGGCCGCGCGGCCTCGAACAGTACGTCTCGGACGTGAGCCGCCGCACGCAGCTCCACACCTCCTACCCGCTCGAAGTGCGCACGGTCGAGCCGGGGCCGGTCTTCGAGGACGACGAGTACGTCGTCACCTGCGCGCCGCTCAAGCACCGGCTGCCGGCCTTCGGCTTCCGCGTCGAGGAGAAGGATCGGCCCGGCCACTTCGACGTGGAGCGCGCGCGCGCCGAGGGCATCCCCGAGGGGCCGCTCTACGGCCGCCTGAAGCGCGGCGAGCGCGTCACCCTCCCCGACGGGCGGACGTTCGAGGGCGTGGACTTCCGCGGCCCGGACATCCGCGGCCGCAGCGTCGTCTACTGCACCGACACCATCTACTGCCGCGCGGCGGTCGAACTCTCGCGCGGCGCAGACCTCCTCATCCACGAGGCGACCTTCGCCGAGGCCGACGAAGCGCTCGCGCAGCGCAGCCTGCACTCGACGACCACGATGGCCGCCCGCGTCGCGCGCGAGGCCGGCGTCCGCCAACTCGTCATCACGCACTTCAGCCCGCGCTACTTCCCCGGCAACCGCATCGAGCCGCAAGACCTCCTGCGCGAGGCCCGCGCCGTCTTCCCGAACACCGAGATGGCCCACGACTTCATGCCCGTCGAAGTCCCGCGGCGGGACTAAAGTTCAGGGCTTGAAGCTTCGGGTTCGGGCCGGAACGAAGACCCGTCATTAACCCGGAACCCGAAACTTTCATCTTTGTTGCCGCGTGTGGTACGATGTGCTACGTCTGCAACAAAGCACGGAAGAGGAGTGAGACCGGAATGTCCTTCAACAAGATTATCGTCGTCGGCAACCTCGGGCGCGACCCGGAGCTGCGGTTCACGCCGCAGGGGACGGCCGTCTGCTCGTTCACGCTGGCGTCGAACGAGCGGCGCAAAGACAAGGCGGGCGAGCAGCAGGACGTGACCACTTGGTTCCGCGTGACGGTCTGGGGCAAGCAGGCCGAGACGGCCTCGAAGTATTTGACGAAGGGCCGGCAGGTCTACGTCGAGGGCCGCCTCCACATGGAGGAGTGGACTGACCGCGACGGCAAGCAGCGCCACACGCTCGAAGTCAACGCCTCGGACGTGCGCTTCCTCGACGGCGGCTCCGGCGTCGAAGGCATCCCCGTCCGCCAGAGCGCGCAGGCGGCCTCCGCCTCGCCGCGCGGGGCCGGGGGCCGCCCGAACGCCGCCGCGCCGCGGATGGAAGAAGACGAGATACCGTTCTAAGAAAGTGCGGGGGTCGGAGTGCGGAGTGCGGAATTAAGAATCGGTTTCTAATTCCGCACTCCGCACTCCGACCCCCGCACTCCTCATTCAAGGGGTGTCGCATGGGCGAAGAGTTTAAGGAGACGGCGGGGCCGGTGGTGTCTCTGGTCGAGCGGTCGCAGTTCATGCCGGCGATGTCTATCGAGCTGGCGGTCGAGCGCTACAGCGCCGTGACCGAGTTCGTGAGCCGCGTGCTGCGCAAGGACGTGGACTACGGCGTCATCCCCGGCACCGAGAAGCGGACGCTGCTCAAGCCCGGCGCGGAGAAGCTGACCACCTTCTTCGGCCTCTCGACGCGCTTCCAACTGCTGGAGCGCATCGAGGACTGGACGGGCGAGGCCCACGGCGGCGAGCCTTTCTTCTACTACCTCTACCGCTGCCAGCTCCACCGCGGCCCCGTCCTCATGGCCGAGGCCGACGGCTCCTGCAACTCGCGCGAGCAGAAGTACCGCTGGCGCGAAGCCCAACGCGTCTGCCCCGAATGCTCGCAGGCCGCCATCATCAAGGGGCGCGAAGAATACGGCGGCGGCTGGATTTGTTTTAGGAAGAAGGGCGGCTGCGGCGC
>DATMVI010000365.1:0-3589 GCA_035563275.1 Pyrinomonadaceae bacterium | reverse complement strand
GGCGTGCGCGCGCGAGGCCCGCGACGCGAGGCTGGCCGACGCCGCCTCCGTCGCGCTGCGCTCCTTCGAGCGCGCCGAGTCGTGGCTGGCGCGCGCCCGCGGGGAAGGGCAGGCGAGTCTCGAAGCCGGGGCGCGCCGCTTCGCGCTCACGCTCGGCCGCGCCCACGCCCTCGCCTTGCTCGCGCGCCACGCCCAGTGGTCGCTCGAACACGAACGCGACGCCCGCGCCCTCGCCGCCGCGCGCAGGTTCGCCGCCAACGGCATCGACCTCATCGCCGACACCGACACGGAAGAAGCCTTCGCGCTGATGGACGACAGGTAAAAAGTTTCGAGTTTAAAGTTTGGGAGTTATGTCTTCGACAAACCCATCGGCCCGCGCCGGCGCGCTCTCACGCCCGCCGCCGCCCGCGGCCCCGTTTCTGTCTTACCTTGAACTCGGAACTTGAGTTACCCCGCGCCGGAGCCGCCCGCGTTGCCGCCGGCTTTGCCGCTGTCGGCGGCGCCGCCCTGCGACGAGACGTTCGCGCCGCCGGCCGTGCCGGTCTGGCTCGGCCCTTGGCCGCCGGCCGGCTCGCTCTCGCCCGCGTAGGCGCGGTCGGCGTAGGGCGGCGCGCCCGGCTCCCTGCGGAGGTTGCCTTCGCCGATGCCCTTGTCGTTGCCCTCTTCGTTAGCCATCGTTCGCGTCCTCCGTCAGTGGTGTCGCTCGCCGCCGGGCTTGCCGCTCTTCTTGCCGTCGCCCGCGCCCTTGTTGGTCTCGCCGCGGCCCTCGCTCTTCGCGCCCGACTCGCCGCGCGCGCCCTCGCCGCCCTTCTGGCGCGTCCCTCCGACGTGCCCGGTCTCGCCCTGATTCCGGCCCCCGCTGTCAGCGCTCATCTCATTAACCCTCCATCGAAAATTCCCTCTGCCCCGAAATGCTCTTTAGCCTTTGCCGCCTGTTTAGTAAGCGGACACCGCCGCCGCACATCCGTACGTGCGCCGCCCGCCCCGCCTGCAAATGGGCTCGAACGCTTTAAGGCAGAGCAAGGCCGATGCCAGAAGGGGGAGCCGACGGTGGAAAGCCTCCGCGGCGCATCGTCAGGGTGCCGGCGACGGCGGCGTGGTAACCGCGGCCCCCGACGGGCTTCTCTCCCGTCTACCGTTCGCTCCGGCGGGCCGGCAGGTTAGCCCGGAGCGGGCGGAAATGTTCGTTGAGCAGGCGCGCGTAGCAGTTTTGGCACATCCCGCGCGAGTCCTTGATGTGACTGTGGCGGATGAGCGCGCCGCACCACGTGCAGACCACTTTAAAGTTGGTGGCCCCCTGTAAAGTCTCGTTCTTCATAAGCCCACTTCCTTGCCCTTCGCGATTTTCTAAAAGGCGCGGGCGCCGGGGGGAGGCGAGTCCCGGCGGCCGCGACGACCTCGCAGGCAAGCGCCGCGCCGCACGGAACACTCTTTGCACGGCACGCCCCGCCGGACGGGGCGTCCGTACGGACATAAGTGGTCAGCGGCCGGTCGCGCCTTCGCGCCGAGTCTGCTGACGCCGACACGCTGACGCTGCGACGCCGAAGCGCTTCCCGCTGTCTACGTACTACCGCCTACTTTTATCCTATGGGTGTTACTAAAGAGTTGCCGAAGCTGCGGCGCGTGATGCGCGAGGTGTTCGGGTTCCGGAGTCTGCGGCCCGGTCAGGAGGAGGTGATCCGCTCCGTCCTGTCGGGGCGCGACACGCTCGCCATCATGCCGACGGGCGCGGGCAAGTCGCTCTGCTACCAACTCCCCGCGCTCCACCTGCCGGGCACGACCGTGGTCGTCTCGCCGCTCATCTCTTTGATGAAGGATCAGGTGGACAAGCTCTCGGAGGCCGGCGTCGAGGCCGCGCAGGTCAACAGCGCGCTCACCGAGGCGGAGCGGCGCGAGAACATGGAGCAGTTCGCCAGCGCCGAGAGCGACCTGCTCTTTACGACGCCCGAGCGCCTCGCCGACCCCGCCTTCCTCGAAACCATCGACCGCGCGCGCGTCGGCCTCGTCGTCGTGGACGAGGCCCACTGCGTCTCCGAGTGGGGCCACGACTTCCGCCCCTCCTACCTCGCGCTCGGCGCGGCGGTGCGCGAGCTGGGCCGCCCGCCCGTCCTCGCGCTGACGGCGACGGCCACGCCCTCGGTCGTCGAAGACATCCGCAAGCAGTTGGGCCTGCGCGACCTGCGCGTCTTCAACACGGGCATTTACCGCGCCAACCTTTTTTACGAGGTGCTGCGCGTGACGAACGAGCTGGAGAAGCGCCAGCACCTCGCGCGCATCCTGCGCGAGACCGAAGGCGCGGGCGTCGTTTACTGCGCGACCGTCAAGACGGTCGAAGCCCTCGCCGACTTCTTCCGCGGCTCCGACCTCGACGTGCGCGTCTACCACGGCAAACTCCCGGCCGCGGAGCGCAAGGAGCATCAGGAGCTTTTCATGGCCGGCGGCCTGAAGGCGATGATCGCGACGAACGCCTTCGGCATGGGCATCGACAAGCCCGACATCCGCTTCGTCGTCCACTACCAGATGCCCGGCTCGCTCGAAGCCTATTATCAGGAGTCGGGCCGCGCCGGCCGGGACGGCGCCGAGGCGCGCTGCACGCTCTTCTACCAGCTCGACGACCGGCGCACGCAGCTCTTCTTCATGGGCGGCCGCTACCCGAAGGCCGACGACCTCGCGGCCGTCCGCGACGCGCTCGCCTCGCTCGGGGCCGAGCGCGAGCCGGCCGCGCTCCCGGCCGTGCAGGAGGCCGCGCCCGAAGTCGCGCGCACGAAGGTGCGGGTCGCGCTCGCGCTGCTCAAGGAGGCCGGCGTCGTGCGCGAGACGAGGGGCGCGCGCTTCAGGCTCGTCAGGGCGGGCGTGACGCCGGACGAGCTGGAGCGCGCCGCGCTCCAGAGCGGCGAGCGCGGCGAGAAGGATCGCGAGAAGCTGGAGCGCGTGATGCTCTACGGCCAGAGCGCCGCCTGCCGCTGGAAGCTTTTGCACGAATACTTCGGCGAGCCTTTCGGGCGCGAGTCCTGCGGCCACTGCGACAACTGCCGCCAGCCCCTCGAAGAACAACTCGGGCTGAAGACTGAGGAGAAGAGGCCCGCGGCGAAGAACAACGGCGCGGCGAAGAAGCCGCCGCCGGAACTCTCCGAGGGCGACGCGGTGCGCCTCCCCAAACTCGGCCGCGGCCGCGTCGCCTCCGTCGAAGACGACAAAGTGATGGTCGAGTTCCCCGGCGGCGAGACGCGCACCTTCAAAAGGGAGTTCGTGAAGAAGGTCAAGAGTCGCGGGGAGAGTTAAGCGCGACGAACAAGACCGCGGGGGCGGGCCGCGGTCTTGCCGCGCGCCGGCCACCGCTCGGCACTTCCGGGGTCTTCTCAGGCTATGCATCCGGGCGCGAATGGTTGTAAATTCTCTTCACGCGCCGATTAATCCCGGAGGAGTGTTGTTGAGGATGCCCATCTTCGAATACGTCTGTCGGAAGTGCGAGCACCGTTTCGAGAAGCTCGTCCAAGGGGGCGAGCGGCCGGAGTGCCCGGCCTGCCGCGGCCGGAAGCTGGAGAAGCAGTTGTCGGTCTTAGCGCCGTCGGTGAAGGGCGAGGGGCGC
>DATMVI010000364.1:0-7633 GCA_035563275.1 Pyrinomonadaceae bacterium | reverse complement strand
TCGGGGACGAGCTGGAATTCTTCGCTGAGTTCCACGTCGATGCGTTCGGGCCGGAGCAGCTCGAAGAGTTTCGTCTGGTCTTCGAGGTTCGGGCAGGCCGGGTAGCCGAAGCTGAAGCGCGAGCCCTGGTAGCCCTGGTGGAAGAGCTTCGGAAGCTCGGCGGCGTCGCGGCCGGCGATCCCTAACTCCTCGCGGATGCGCTTGTGCCACAGCTCGGCCAGCGCCTCGGCCGACTCGACCGAGAGGCCGTGGAAGTAGAGGTAGTCGGCGTAGTTGTCCGAGCCGAAGAGTTCCTGCGCGTACTCGCTGGCGCGGCGGCCGACGGTGACGAGGTGGAAGGCGACCACGTCCACCCGGCCCGACTCGCGCGCGGCGAAGTAGTCGGCGAGGCAGAGGCGCTTGCCCTCGGGCTGGCGCGGGAAGGTGAAGCGGAGGCGCTCGGTGCGCTCGTCTTCGTGGTAGACGACGAGGTCGTTGCCCTCGGACTGGCAGGGGAAGTAGCCGTAGACGACGCGCGGCGTGAGCAGACTTTCGCGCGCGGAGCGTTCCTTCAGTTCGTCGTAGACGGGCCGCACCTTCTCGGCGACGAGGGCGCGGTACTCCTCGGCGCTGCGCCTCCCCTGCTTGAACTGCCACTGGCCCTTGAAGAGCGCGGTCTCGTTGACGAAGGAGAAGACCTCGGCGAGCGGGATGTCTTCGACGACGCGGGAGCCGTAGAAGGGCGCGCGCGGGATGGGCGCGTCGGGGCGCACCTCGGAGCGGCGCGTGTGCGTCGTGTCGCCGGCGGCGCGGACGACGGCGCGGGGCCGCGCGGGCTTGCGCACGCCGAGCTTCGCGTCCTCGCCGACCAACTCCTCCGTCTCGTCAGCGGCCTCGACCGCCTCGCCGCCGCCCGCCGCGGCCTTCGCCGCCCGCGCCTCGCCCCCGGCCGCGCCGCCCTTCAGGGCGTCCATGATGTGGAGGCCGTCGAAGGCGTCGCGGGCGTAGAAGAGTTCGCCGCGGTAGAGCGACTTCAAATCCTCCTCGACGTAGCGGCGCGTGAGGGCCGCGCCGCCGAGCACGACCGGCACGCTCAGGCCGCGCTCGGTCATCAGCTCCAGGTTCTCCTTCATGATGAGCGTGGACTTGACGAGCAGGCCCGACATGCCGATGGCGTCGGCCCCGCTCTCCTCGAAGGCTGAGAGGATGTTTTCGACCGGCTGCTTGATGCCGAGGTTGACGACGCGGTAGCCGTTGTTGGTCAGGATGATGTCCACGAGGTTCTTGCCGATGTCGTGAACGTCGCCCTTGACCGTGGCCAGCACCATCGTCCCCTTCGCCGTCGCCCCGCCCTTCTTCTCCATGAAGGGTTCGAGGAACCTGACCGCCGTCTTCATCACCTCGGCCGATTGCAGCACGAAGGGCAGTTGCATCTGGCCGCTGCCGAACAGCTCGCCGACGGTCTTCATGCCGTCGAGCAGGATGTCGTTGATGATGTCGAGCGCCGGGCGCGTCTCAAGAGCGAGCGTGAGGTTCTCTTCGAGCCGCTGCTTCTCGCCGTCGATGACGTGGCGCTTGAGGCGCTCTTCGACGGGCAGGTTCGAGATGTCGGCCTTCGCGCCCGCGGCCTTGACGCCCTCGAAGAGCGTGGTGAACTCGGCGAGCGGGTCGTAGACGCAGACCTCGCCCTCGAAGCGGCGGCGGTCGTAGATGAGGTCGCGCGCGACCTCCGTCTCGCGCCCGCCGATGCGGTTCAAGGGGACGATCTTGCTGGCGTTGACGATGGCGGCGTCGAGCCCGGCCTCGACCGCGTCGTGGAGGAAGACCGAGTTGAGCGCGACGCGGGCCGCCGCCGAGAGGCCGAACGAGATGTTCGAGACGCCGAGCAGCGTGAAGCAGCCGGGCAGCTCCGACTTGATGCGCCGGAGCGCCTCGATGGTTTCGAGCGCGTTGCGGCGGTCTTCCTCGATGCCGGTCGAGATGGGGAGCGCGAGCGGGTCGAAGAAGATGTCGTGGGCCGGCAGGCCGAGCTCCTCGGTCGCCTCGCGGTAGGCGCGGCGCGCGATCTCGAACTTCCGGGCCGCCTCGCGCGCCATCCCCTCCTCGTCGATCGTGCCGACGACGACGCTCGCGCCGAACTCCTGCGCGAGCCCCACCACCTTGCGGAAGCGCGCCACGCCGTCCTCGTAGTTCGTCGAGTTGAGGATGCACTTGCCGCCCGCGTGCTCTAAGCCCGCCTCCATCTTCTCCCACTCGGTCGAGTCGAGCATCAGGGGCACGCGCACGTTCGTCACCAGACGCGCGGCCAGCTCGTGCATGTCGCGCACGCCGTCGCGGCCGACGTAGTCCACGTTCACGTCGAGGACGTGCGCGCCCTCGCGCTCCTGCTCGCGGGCCAGAGAGACGAGGCCGTCCCAGTCCTCCGCCTTCAGCAGCTCGCGCATCCTCTTCGACCCCGAGGCGTTGACGCGCTCGCCGACGATGAGGAACGAGGTGTCCTGCCGGTAGGGTTGCTGGATGTAGAGCGACGAGGCGGCCGGCGTCAGCGGCACTTCGCGCCGGGCGGGCGTCACGTCTTTGACCGCCTCGACCACGGCCCCGAGGTGCGCGGGCGTCGTGCCGCAGCAGCCGCCGACGATCGAGACGCCGAGGTCGCGCGCGAAGTGCAGGAGGTCTGCGGCGAGCGATTCGGGCGTCTCGCGGAAGACGGCGTGGCCGCCGACGTTGTCGGGGATGCCCGCGTTCGGGATGACCGAGACGGGGAAGCGCGAGTTCTGGCAGAGGTAGCGGACGTTCTCCGCCATCTGCTTCGGCCCGGTCGCGCAGTTCATCCCGACCACGTCCACGGGGAACGGTTCGAGCGCGGTCAGGGCCGCGCCGATCTCCGTGCCCATCAGCATCGTGCCCTGCTGCTCGATCGTCACCTGCGCGATGACGGGCACGCGCCGGCCGAGACGTTTGAACTCGGCGAAGATCGCCATCAGCGCGGCCTTCAACTGCAACATGTCCTGACAGGTCTCGACGATGAGGAGGTCGGCCCCGCCGTCGAGCAGGCCCCTCGCCTGCACGCCGTAGGCGTCCTTCACCTGCCGGAAGGTGGCCTGCCCCAGACTCGGCAGCTTCGTCCCCGGCCCCATCGACCCGGCCACCCAGCGCGGCCGGTCTTTGGTCGAGAAGTCCGCGGCGACGCGGCGCGCGAGCTGCGCGGCCTTGAGGTTCAGCTCGTAGGCCATCTCGGCGATGCCGTACTCGGCGAGCACGATGGGCGTGCCGCCGAACGAGTCGGTCTCGACCACGTCGCAGCCGACTTCGAGGAAGCCGGCGTGGACGCGCTCGACGGCCGACGGCTTCGTCACCAGAAGGTACTCGGGGCAGCCCTCGAACTGCGGCCCGCCGAAGTCGTCCACGGTCAAATCCTGCGCGTGCAGGTTCGTCCCCATCGCCCCGTCGAAGACGACCACGCGCTCTTTGAGTGTGTTTAAGAAATCCATAGCAGCGGGTAGACAGTAGCCAGTAGTCAGTAGTCAGTAGTCAGTAGGAAGACCTCCGGCGGCGTATCGTCAAGGTGTCGGCGTCAGTCGTCGAAGCGCGAAAGCGCTACTGACTACTGACTACTGGCTACTGTCTACTTAAAAAGAACGCCCCGCGCTAAACAACGCGGGGCCTCTTTCGTGAAGCCTTTTTGTGACGGCTGCGACGAGGCGCGCCGAGCTGTTTAGCGGGTTATTTTTCGTGGCCGCAAGTCGCCTTAACTCACCACGTTTGTCTGCGCGCACATTGAAACACCCGCGCGTCCGAAGTGTCAAGGAGTGGCCCGCGCCGTCCGGGCCCAGTCGCGGTGCAGCGCCTCGGCGATCTCCTCGGCGCGGCGCTTGGTCGGCTCCTTGCGGCTGAAGGGGTTGACGGCGCGGCGGTGGCCGAAGTCGCGCCCCCAGAGCCGCGCGCCCGCGGGCGTCAGCAGCCGGACGAAGGCGCGCGCCTCGCTCTTGTCGTCGTAGTCGCGCACGGAGAGCGCGCCGGTCAGGACGGCGTCCGAATCCTCGGCCGTGCCGACGACCGCAAAGCCCTCCCTTTCGAGCGCCTCCTCGATGAGGAGGCGGAAGCGTTCGGCCTCCTCGTCGTCGCCCATGTCGCCGACGTAGATTTTCCTCACCTGCCCGAGAGACGCGACGCGCCCCGGCGTCTCGCCGTCGGCGGCGCTGCGCGGCCTCTGCTGGCCCTGCGCGCCGGCGCACGTGAGGGCCGCGACGAAGACAAAAATGCCCAGACGTTTCATAACCTGCTCCTTTCGTGACGGGGCAAGAGTGTCCGAACTCGCAATTGTCTGGCGGAGGGGAGAAGCCGCGGGCCGACCGACGCTGCCGCCAATGTAATGCAGGAGCGGCGGGGGGGCAAGAAAAAAGTAGACAGTAGTCAGTAGTCAGTAGTCAGTAGTCAGTAGCGCCCCGCGTTGTTGACGCTGACGCCTACATGCTAGCGGTTCGCTGCCGGAGGTCTTCCTCCTGACTACTGTCTACTGACTACTTCCTCAATTTTTCCTCCCTCGCGCCCGGCTTTTGTGTTACTTTCCCGCCTGACTTCCCTTTATGCGACGAGCCATCTACCCCGGTTCCTTCGACCCCGTGACGAACGGCCACCTCGACATCATCGAGCGCGGCTCGAAGCTCTTCGACGAGATCGTCGTCGCCATCCTCGTCAACCCCGAGAAGCGCGCGCTCTTCAGCATCGAGGAGCGGCGCGCGATGATCGAGGAGGCGGCGGCCGGGGTGCGGACGGACGGCTGCGTGGTGCGCGTCGATTCGTTTCAGGGCCTGCTCGTCCGCTACGCCGTCGAGCAGCAGGCCGACGCCATCGTCCGCGGCATCCGCGCCGTCTCCGACTACGAGTACGAGTTGCAGATGGCTTTGATGAACCGGCGGCTGGAGCCGCGCGTCGAGACCGTCTTCCTCACGGCCGCCGCGGCCTACTCCTACGTCAGCTCCCGCCTCGTCAAAGAAATCTACCAGCTCGGCGGCCCCATCGACGGCCTCGTGCCCGCCCCGGTCGAGGCGCGCATGCGCGCCAAGTTCGACGCGGGTTGAGCGGAGCGGCCCCGGCCGCGTGCTATACTCGCCCCGTCCCAACACAACCCGCGCGCGGCGCAGCAGAGCGCGTCGCCGAACCCCTTTTGAAGGAGGAGAAGCCGCATGCCTAGAGGCGACAAGTCGAAGTACACCGACAAGCAGAAGCGTCAGGCCGAGCACATCGAGGAGGGCTACGAGGAGCGCGGCGTGTCCGAAGAGGAGGCCGAGCGCCGCGCTTGGGCCACCGTCAACAAGACGACCGGCGGCGGCAAGCAGCCCGGCGGCTCCGGCCGCGGGAAGAAGACCAACAAGGCCCCGGCGAAGAAGGGCGGCAAGAAGGGCGGCAAGGCCGCGGCCGGCCGCTCGGCGGCGGAGAAGTCTGCCTCGGGCAAGAAGGCGGCCAAGACGCGCGCCCGCAAGGCCGGCGGCGGCTCGAAGAAGGGCGGCTCTAAAAAGGGCGGCAGGAAAGGCGGCGGCTCGAAGAAGTAGCCGAGCGAAAGCCGCGAATCGTGAATCGGGGGAGCGGCCGCCGGTCGCCGGCAAGGCAATAACTGACGGCTGAGGGCCGACAACTTCTCCTCACGGTTCGCGGCTTCAATCCGCTCCCGCGCCGCTTGCCTAAAGCCCGCGCCCGTCGCTACCATCGTCCGCACACCACCCGCACGCCGCCGAGGCGAGAGAGAGGATCATGCAGAGCCACACCGAGAGCAGACCGGCCGCCGACTTCCGCCCTTCCGAGAACGTCTCGCGCATGCAGCCCTCGTCCACGATTGCCGCCATGCAGGCGGCGATGCGGCTGAAGGCCGAGGGCGTTGACGTGGTCGATCTCGGCGCGGGCGAGCCGGACTTCGACACCCCCGAACACATCAAGGAGGCCGCCGCCGAGTCCATGCGCGCCGGCCAGACCAAGTACACGCCGACGGCCGGCACGCGCCGCTTTCAGGAGGCGGTCGTCGGCTACTACGAGCGCGAGTTCGGCGTGCGCTTCGCGCCGGACGAGGTGATGGGCACGGCCGGCGGCAAGCAGGCCATCTTCAACGCCGTCGTCACGCTCTGCGGCCCCGGCGACGAAGTCCTCATCCCGAAGCCCTACTGGGTCACCTTCCCCCAGATCGCCACCTTCGCCGGCGCGACGCCCGTCTTCATCGACACCGAGGAGACGAGCTTCCACCTCACGGCCGAGTCGGTCGAGCGGGCGATCACGCCGCGCACGCGCCTGCTCATCATCAACTCGCCCTCGAACCCTGCGGGCCGCGTCATCGCCCCGCGCGAGTTCCGGCGCATCATGGAGGTGCTGGCCGAGCGCGAAGTCTACGCCGTCTCCGACGAGTGCTACCTGCGCTTCGCCTACCCGCCGTCGGAGGTCTACAGCGCGGCGACGCTGCCGCCCGAGCTGCGCTCGCGGCTCTGCATCGCCGGCTCGTTCTCGAAGACTTACGCGATGACGGGCTGGCGCATCGGCTACGCGCTCGCGCCGGCCGCGTGGACGCGCGAGATGCTCAAGGTGCAGAGCCACTCGACGAGCAACCCCACCTCCATCGCGCAGGCCGCGGCCGCCGCCGCCTTCGACTCGCCGCAGGATCGCGTGGCCGAGATGCTGGCCGAGTACCGGCGCCGCCGCGACTGGCTCTTCCGCGCGCTCGCGGGCGTGCCCGGCCTCAACTGCCTCGAACCCGAGGGCGCTTTCTACATGTTCCCCTGCGTGCGCGGCGTGTTCGGCGGCGAGGTGAAAACGTCGGGCGAGTTCGCCGACAAACTCCTGAAGGAGGCGCAGACGGTCGTCACCGACGGCGCGGCCTTCGGGCAGGAGGGCTACCTCCGCATCTCCTACGCCACCTCGCTCGACCGGTTGCAGGAAGGCGTCGAGCGCATCCGCCGCGTCGCCGAGAAGTACGCGCGATAGAAAGTTCCGGGTTTCAGGTTTCGAGTTACAGCTCGGTGACGGCCTTCGTGGCCGGAGACGAAGTTGACCGAAGAGGCGCGGGGACGCAGTTTGTGTTAACTGCGTCCCCGCGCCTCTTCGGTCGAACGCCTGTCCTGAGCCTGAGACCCGGAACTTCTTCAGTAGATGTTGAAGTTGTATTCGAGCGTGACCCACTGCGAGACGGCGCGGCCGTCCTTCTGGGCGGGCTGGAACCTGATGCCGCGGGCGGCCGAGATGGCCTTCTCGGTGAGGCCGCCGGGCAGCCCCTTGAGGACGGAGATGTTCGTCACGCCGCCCGCGGCCGAGAGGATCGCGCGCAGCCTGACCGTGCCGGTCACGTTCTCGCGGCGCGCCTCCTCGGTGAAGCCCGGCTCCGGCTTCGAAATGATGCGCGCGCGCTGCGTCACCTCGCGCGCCTCGAACGGCCGCGCGTAGTTGATCCCCGAGCCGCCGCCCCCGCCGGGGCCGCCGCCGCCCGGCCGCCGGTCGCCGCCGCCGGTGTTGCCGCCGCGCCCCGGCCCGAGGCCGAGAAGACGGCCTTGAGCCTGACGACGCCCGTCACGTTCTCGCGCCGCGCCTCCTCCGTGAAACCCGGCTCCGGCTTCGAGATGATGCGCGCGCGCTGCGAGACCTCGCTCGGGGGGAACGGCCGGTGGTAGTCGACGGC
>DATMVI010000363.1:0-7704 GCA_035563275.1 Pyrinomonadaceae bacterium | reverse complement strand
GCCGGCGCGCACGCGCGAACGACTCAAGGCCGACGAGCACGAGTTGGTCAGGGAGACGGTCGACTCGGTCGAGGCCGGCGGTGAAGGCGCGCGCGGCCTGACGACTCTGGGGAAGATGGTGGCCCTGCACGGCATGGAACTGTTCTCGACGCTGGAGCCGGAAGAGCTCGACGAGCTGGCGAGCGCGTGCGAGGCGGAAACCTACGCGGCCGGGGCCGTGGTCTGCGCCGAGGGCGACCGCGGCGACCGCGTCTTCGTCATCCTTGAGGGCGAGGTGCGGGTGGTGCGCGGCGACGGCGCGGCGGCGTCGGTCGTCTCGGTCGAGAGGGCCGGCAGCGTGCTCGGCGAGATGGCGGTGCTCGACCCGGCGCCGCGGGCCGCGACCGTGCTGGCGGGCGACGCGGGCGCGCGCGTCCTGCGCCTCGACGGGGCCGCCTTCCTCGGCGCGCTCCGCTCGGCCCCGTCCATCGCGTCGGGGCTCCTGAAGGTGATGGTGCGGAGGCTGCGCGGCGCCGGCGGGCGCGGTTAGTTTCGAGCGCCCTGAGTTTCGGAAGATGAAGATAGTCAGCGAGACCGGCAGCCACTTCGACCTCGGCGAGGGGGAGGCGCGACGCCTGCTCGAAGACATCCTCGCGCGCCCGCTCTTCGCGCATCTGGCGACCGCCTCCGAGCAGGGGCCGCGCGAGTCGCCGGTCTGGTTCCTCTGGGAGGGCGGCGCGCTCTGGGTCGTCGGCAACTACGTGACCGACTCCTTCCCCCGCCGCGTGGAGGCCGAGCCGCGCTGCGCCGTCGGCGTCGTGGACTTCGACGCGCAGACGGGGCTCGTCCAACACGTCGGCCTGCGCGGCCGCGCGCGCCTTGAGCCGCACGACGAGCCGCGCCTGCGCCGCCTGCTCGGCCGCTACATGGGCGAGGCGGAGTGTTGGGACGTGAGGTTCGTCGAGATTCTCGGCGACGCCGACTACGTCTTCGTGCGCTTCGAGCCGGAGACGGCCGTGGTGCGTGACCAGTCTTATAAAGTCGGCGGGGGCGTCAGCCCGTAGCGCGTCCGCTTTACGGCGCGACGTGCCGCCGGTACCACCTGCGGCCGTGCCAACCCTGCGCGCGCCACACGGCCTTCGACAAAGGGTCGAGTTCCTGAACCCAGAACCCCGCCGGCGCGGCCTCGACGCTCTCGACTCGCCCGACCTCAACGTCGGCCACCACGACGCCCGGCCCCTCGCCCGCGGCGCGGCGCGCGAGCACGCGACCCGCCGCGTCGCAAACGGTCGCGCCCCCGCCGAGGTCTGTGACGTACGGCGTCGGCAGCAGCGGCGTCCGGCAGCGGATGCGCCCGCAGTGCGTCGCCTCGACGACGGGGCAGCCGACGAGCCGCGCGAACCGCGGCGACCAGTCCGTGTAGCGTTCAATCGAAGCCTGAAGGCGGCGGCGGAAAGGCATCCCCTCCGGCGCGCCCCACTTGAACGACCCGCCCACCACGAGGTCGGCCTTGCCCCGCAGCCGCCCGACCGTCCGCGTCCGGTTCAGCTCCATGCACAGCGCGACGCCCGCCGTCAGTTCGCCCACCCCGATCAGGCCGTCGTCCGTGCCGCCGACGTAAAAGCAGTTCTCCCACATCGTCGGGATGTCTTTGTCGTGCCTGCCGGCGATGCCTTCGGGCGTGGCGAGGAAGAAGGCGTTGCGGACGTGGCCGTCCTCGTCCCGGCACAGGAACGAGCCCCCGACGACCGCCCCGTGCCGCCTCGCGAGACTGAGCAGGAGAGACGTGGCGGCCCCGCCCGGCGGCAGCGAGCGCTCGGCCAGCTCGGGGAAGAAGCCGGCCCCGGTGGTGAAAAACTCCGGCAGGATGATCCACTCCGCGCCCTCGGCGGCCGCGACGCCGGCCAGCCTCTCGCAGGCCGCGAGGTTCGCGGCGATGTCGCCGATGACGGCTTCGAGCTGGACGGCTGCCACTCTCATAATCTGAGTCGGGAACGCGCGCGCCGGGGCGACTATTAATAGCCCCTCGGCGGAGGCAAGTCTAGACCGCCGCGGTCTCTTCCGAGAGCCTGCGGGGAATTACTCCTGACGCAGGGCGACCATCGGGTGAACCTTCGCGGCGCGGCGCGCGGGGAGGAAGCTGGCGACGAGGGCGACGCCGACGAGCACGAGCGGGATGAGGGCGAAGGTCAGCGGGTCGGTGGCGCTGACCTCGTAGAGCATGCCGGAGAGCAGGCGCGTGAGGGCGAAGGCCATCACGCCGCCGGCGCCCAGCCCCGCGAGGATGAGGAGCATGGACTGCCGCAGCACGAGCGCGTAGATGTCGAGAGCCCGCGCGCCGAGGGCCATGCGGACGCCCATCTCCTGCGTGCGCTGCGAGACCGAGTAGGAGAGCACGCCGTAGATGCCGGCGGCCGCCAGCGTCAGGGCCACGCCCGCGAAAATCGTCAGCAGCAGCGCGTAGAGTCGCGGCAGCGCGACCGACCGGACGACCAACTCCTCCATCGTCTTCAAATTCGAGACGGGCAGGCCGCGGTCGGCCGCGGCCACCTCCCGCCGCACGGCCGAGGCGAAGGCGGCCGTGTCCGCCGGGCCGCGGGCCACGAGGACGAAGGCGGGCGCGACGTTTTGCGGGTAGGGCAGGTAGATTTCCGGCTGCGCCGCCACGTCGAGGGCGGTGTGGCTCGTCGAACCCACCACGCCGACAACCGTCACCCACGGGCCCTTCGACTCGGCGCGCCCCTGCTTGATGCGCTTGCCGAGAGGGTCTTCGCCGGGCCAGTAGCGCCGCGCCGCGGCCTCGTCGATGACGGCGACGGGCGGGGCCTGCGCGTGGTCGCCGTCGCCGAAGACGCGGCCCGCGCGCAGCGCGATGCCCATCGCGGTGAAGTAGCCGGCGCTGACCGTCCGGTAAAAAGCCCGCGGCCGCTCGGACGAGGCCGGGGCGGGGCGGCCTTCGACGACGAAGCCGGCGTTGAAGTCGTTGCCGCTGAAGGGGAGGTAGTTGACGGTGGCGACCGACTGCGCGCCCGGCAGCGAGGCGACGCGCTGGAGGAGTTGTCGCTGGAACGCTGCCTGCCGCTCCTTCTCGCGGTAGCCGGTCTCGGGCAGCTCGATCTCCAGCGTGACGAGGCGCGCGGCGTCGAAGCCGGGGTTGACGTTGCTCAGCCGGATGAAGCTGCGCATCATCAGGCCCGCGGCGACCGAGAGGACGAGCGCCAGCGCGACCTCGGAGACGACCAGCAGGCCGCGCAGGCGGTTGCGCCGCGCGCCGCCCGCGGCCGTGCGCCCGCCCTTCTTGAGCGCCTCGGACAGATCGAGCTTCGAGGAGTAGAGGGCCGGGGCCAGCCCGAAGAGGGCGGAGGTCAGGAGCGAGACGAGCAGCGCGAAGACGAGCACGCGCGCGTCGGTGTCGATCTCGTTCAGGCGCGGGACGCCGGCCGCGCCGAAGGCGGTCAGCAGGCGGACGGCGGCGAGCGAGAGCAGAAGCCCGGCGGCCCCGCCCAGCAGCCCGAGCAGCACGCTCTCGGTCAACAACTGCCGGACGAGGCGGCCGCGGCTCGCGCCGAGCGCGGTGCGGACGGCGATCTCCTTCCGTCTCCCGACGGCCTTCGCCAGCAGCAGGTTCGCCACGTTGGCGCACGCGATCAAAAGCACGAAGCCGACCGCGCCGAGCAGGATCAACAAAGCCTGCCGGACGTTGCCCGAAACCTGACGGTGCAGCGGCACGAGGTTCAGCCCGAAGCCCGCGTTCTGCGCCGGGTGCTCGCGTTCGAGGCGGCCGGCCAGCAGACTCATCTCGGCCTGCGCCTGCCCGGGCGTGACGTTCGGCCTGAGCCGCGCCATCATAAACAGCGCGCGCAACTCGTAGGCCGCGGGGACGGCCTCGGTCGTCAGCGGCACCCAGAGGTCTGCGTTCGGGAAGGGAACCTGCGAGGCGGCGATGCTCGCCGTGAAAGACGGCGGCAGGCGGAAGCCCGGCGGCATGACGCCGACCACGTCGTGGGGCTCGCCGTTGAGCGCGACGGTTCTGCCGACGATTGAGGGGTCGCCGCCGAAGCGCCGCTGCCACAGCCCGTGGCCGAGGACGAGCACGCGCCGCGCCCCCGGCTCGCCCTCCTCGGGGAGGAAGACGCGGCCGCGCAAAGGCTCCACGCCGAGCAGCGCGAGCAGGCCGGGCGAGACGCGCAGGGCGGCGACGCGCTCCGGCTCGTCGCCGCCCGTCAGGTTGAACGTGCTCTCGGCGAAGGCCCCCACGTCGGCGAAGACGGAGTTGTTCTCCCTCACGTCTTTGAAGTTGGGGAACGAGGTCGGCAGTTGGTTCCAGTCGCGCGCGGCGTTGCGCTCCCAGAGCATGACGAGCTGCTCCGGCGCGCGGTAGGGGAGCGGGCGGAGCAGCACGGCGTTGACGACGCTGAAGATCGCCGTGTTCGCGCCGACGCCGAGGGCGAGCGAGAGCGCCGCCGTGGCCGTGAAGGCGGGACTCCTGAAGAGCACCCGCGCCCCGAAACGAACATCCTGCCAGACGAGTCGCATGTCAGAACAACTGCCTCATGATGGACATTCCGGGGACGACGACTTTGACCACCGGGATGCGGAACGGCTCGCGCGTCATGTCGACGCGGTAAAGGTGCTCGACGCCCGCCGCCCGCAGGTGGCCGAGCGTCTCTTCGTAGTCGGCCCACAGGTCCGTGCTCACGCGGCCGTCGAGTTCCGCCCACGAGGCGTCCCGCGGGAGGCGGTCGTAGAAGTCGTAGAGGCGCGTGTGCGCGCGGGCGTAGGTCGCGCTCTTCACGTCCTGACGCGAGCCGTGGATGTAGGTGAGCCGCACCTGCGCCGCCTCGGTGACGGCGCGGACGGCGGCGACCGCCGCGTCGAGGTGCGAGCCGTAGCCGGTGTTGACGGTCGTCGCGTGACTGAAAGGGCTGTTGTCGAGGATGACGGCCATGAAGGTGTGAATCGGCGTGACGCCTTCGACCCGGATGAGGACGAGCTTCATCCCGGCCCGCCGGATCAGTTCGTGGAGCGCCCGGAGCGGGCCTTCGGGCAGCGTCCCCGTGTCGATGAACCGGCAGCGGTCGGGCCTGAAGCTCAGGCGGTCGCCGTCGCGCAGGCGCGCCACGGTGTCCCTCTCGACCACCTCGTAGACGGCGTGGAGCGTGGCCTCGACGACGTGGTTTCCGCTCGCCAGCCCGTTGGTCGTGAAGGCGTGAAGGCGCGGGCGCGAAATGTAGGCGGCTGACGAGGGCAGCCAGACCTCCTCGCCGCTCAGGAGGTCTTCGCCCGCCACCCACTTGAGCCGGAACCGCTCGGAGAAGAAAGTCTCGCTCAGATACTCGGGCAGGTCGGAGGGCCTGACCGCGCGCCGGCCTTCCCGCGAAAGCTCGGCGTAGGAGGCGGCGCGCAGCTCGCAGGCGGGGTTCTCGGCGTGGAAGACCTCGACGGCCTCCATCAGCGCCGAGACCTTCGCGTCCACGTGGCGCAGCCCCTTGCCGTTGGCGACCTGCATCGTCTTCCCCTTCGGGCGGATCGCGCAGTAGACGGGGATGCCGAGGCGATCCAGCCCCGTCAGGTCGGCGCAGCGCGTGACGTGGTTGGCGGCCAGATGAGGGCGGATGTTCTCAAGGGTCGCCTCGGGCGGGATGAGCCGGTGCGTCCCTTCGAGGTGGCCTTTGCTTAAACTCTTCGGCATAGGTTCGGGGCCGCCCGCGCTCACGGGGCCGCGGTCACGGCCTGCGGTGAAAGAAACTGCTCGACCTGATTCGTCATTTGCAGCGCGCGCGGAAACTCCAGCTCGAACATCCAGTCGAGTCCGAAATGTTCCGGCCCGCGCCCCAAGACCCACGCGGCGCGCGACAACTCGCGCCGCCACGCCTGAAGCGGCCCTCGCGAAAGAGGGCCGGGGGGCGTGCCGCCCGACTCTGTTTGAGCGTCGGGGGGGACAACCCCGTTCCGCTCGGCCCACGCGATGAGGAAGGCGTACTGCGAATAAGCACCGTCTTCGGTTGGGGCGGCCTGCGCCTCAGGCACCGCGCGGCGCGGCAGGCGTCGAAGGGTCAAAGGATGTTGGAAGGCTTCGGGGTCGGCGTCGAACAGAGACCGGGCCGCCGCGTCGGCCTCCTCGTCCCAGCTCAGGCCGAACGCGGCCGGCCCCCCGGCGATGACCGTGTCGATCAAGACCGCTTCGGCCAGCGACGCGGCGAAGGAGGCGCGCGTCAACCCGTTCCTCCGCAGCCACGCGGCGAAGTCCGCGATGCCGTGGACGGAAACGAAGCCTTCGGCGGCGGCCGCGACGGCGCCCTCCGGGCAGCGCACCCGATGCTCGACCGCCCACTCCAGAACGAACCGGCGGAGGGCGAGTGCCGCACGCATCCTCTTGGCGAAAGGCTCGTCCTCCAACGCGCGGCGCAAAACTTCCGCGCCCTCGAAGAGCCCCTGCGGCGCGTGAAAGCCGGTCATCAGAAGCCTTTCGTAACGCTGTTTGGTGGTGGCGGTCGTGAGCGCCGGCCCGGCCTGCGGCGCCCGCGCCCGCTGTTCGCGCGCGGCCCTGACGTGCCGGAGCAGCCCGACGGCGTCGAGCCTCTTCACGTCGGCCGCCTCGCCCGACAGCAGGCCCGCGAGCCGCGTTAAAGTCTCGGGCGAGGCGCCGCCGAGGGGCGGGCTGCTTCGGACGGCTTGCGGGGTGCGCTCGGGGTAGGGAAGTCCTTTCAGGTGATTGACGACGCCGTCGGCCTGCTCGGGCGTGAGGACGCGGGCGGCGACGGCCCGCCGGAGCGCGTAGCGGACGTTGACGAGCGGCATCGAGAGGGCGCGATACCCGAACTCCTCCGTCGCGTGCAGCAGCGCCACCTCGTCGTCGCCCTCGATCACGCCGTCCCGGTACCAGCCGAAGACGACGCCGTGGCCCTCCATGCCGTACGCGCTCAACTCGGCCGCGCGCAGCGCGCCCATGCTCGAAGCGCCGTAGACCGCGAAGCCTTCCTCGACGGCGTCGAGCAGCTCGCGCTGCCAGACCGAGGGCGTGTTGTGGAAGACGCCGTCGATCAAAACAATCGTGTCCACGCCCGAAGTCATCACGCGGTAGATGTCGCCCTTGCGCGCGGGCGGGTGGTAGTCGGCCTCAAGTATCTCGCGCGCGCGGCTTAGCGAGAGCGACGGGCCGAGGAACACGGCCGCCCGGTCTCGCGCGCCCGCGCGGCTTGGTCGGCGCCTTTGGGGAAGCTCTTCGGTCAAGGGAGGTGCCGGGTTGAAAAGGTGAGGAGGCGTCCGCGGACGCGCCCTGCGAAATTGATTTTGAGCGGTGAGCGGGGCGTGCCCGACGCGGGGACGACGGACTCGGCGGGAGCCGTCAGGGACGTAAACGTTGACCGGCACGAATCATACATGACGCGGGGCCGCGCCGGTCATTAAGAGATGCTAAAGATTTGCTAAAAAGTCCTTAAAGCCCGCGGCGCGCCGGCCCCGTTCGAGCGGAACCGCGAAGCCGGGCGCTCACTGCGGGAAGCCTATGCGCCGCAGCAGCTCGACGAACCGCGGCTCGGAGCGCAGGCGCTCAAGCTCGGGCGCGACCTTGAACCAGACGACCCAGTCGTTGCGCTCCTCGTACAGCCGCTCAAGGTAGTCGAGCGCCCGCTCGTTCTCGCCCAGCCCGACGTGGACGACGGCGAAGCCGTAGGGCGAGACGTACGTCCGCGCCGAGACCTCCTCCAGCCGCGCGAGCACGGC
>DATMVI010000362.1:0-12119 GCA_035563275.1 Pyrinomonadaceae bacterium | reverse complement strand
CACGGCCGCGATGGTCTGGGGCGGCCGCGGCGGGCCGGCGTGGTGCGCCAGAGGCGTCTCGACCGAAGGCTCGTCCGCGCCGGCGGGGGCGAAGGCTTGCGGCGGGGCGAAGGCCGGCGGCGCGGCTTCGTCGGGACGCGGCCCCGACGCCTCCCACTCGCCGAGGGCGCGCGCCAACTCGTCGCCGAAGGCGCGCGCGCTCTGGTGGCGCTCCTTCGGGTCGAAGGCGAGGGCTTTGAGGATGACGCGCTCGGCCGCCTCGGGGAGCGCCGGGCGGAGGTCTGTGGGGCGGACGCGGACGCCGCCGCGCTGCATCTCCAGCAGCCCGAAGGCGGTCTCGGGGTTGAAGGGGCGGCGGCCCGCGACGAGTTCGTAGGCGATGACGCCGAGGGCGTAAACGTCGCTGGCCGGCGCGAGCGTCCGCCCGCTCAACTGCTCGGGCGACATGTAGAGAATCGTCCCCGCGAGCTTGCCCGTCTCGGTCGAGGGCTTGACGAGCGAGTCCTTGACGCGCGCGATGCCGAAGTCTATGACCTTGACCTGCACCTCGCCCTCGGCCGGCTCGCCGAGCATGACGTTCTCCGGCTTCAGGTCGCGGTGGATGACGTTGCGCGCGTGCGCGGCGGCGAGGGCGCGGCCGGCTTGGCGCATCACCTCGGCGGCCAGTTCGAGCGAGACGCCTTCGGGCCGCATCACCGAGCGCAGCGTGACGCCGCCCACGTACTGCATGACGATGAAGGGCTTGCCCCCCGGCAGGTCGCCCACGTCCACGATGCCGACGACGCCGGGGTGGTCGAGCCGGCTCAAGACCTCGACCTCCTGACGGAACTTGGCCACCACCCACTCGTTGCTGAAAGCCTCGTCGAGCAGCACCTTGACGACGACGGCGCGCGAATGAAGCTGGCGGTCGCGCGCGAGGTAGACGGCGCTGAAGCCGCCGCGCCCGATCTCGCGCCCGACCTCGTAGCGCCCGTTGAGGAGCGCGCCCGTCAGGCCCTTCGCGTCGATGAAGGCCGTGCGGTAAGGGTCGGCCGCGTGGCCCGTTCGACCTTCGTCTCGTCTGTCGTCGCTCATAAGTTTTCAGCCGGCAGGTTGTCGAGGAGCGTGCCGTCCGTCAACGGCCCGCGAGGCGAGGGAGGGCCGGCGGCTTCGAGCAAGGCGGGATGGAGGAGACGTGGTGTCGTCAGTCGTCCCGGGGTTACGGCGGGGCATTATACGTCGGCGCGCGGGTTTGTCAACGCCCGCCCGGCGCGGCCTGAAGGCGGTCGGCGGGGCGCGTCAAACGACCGCCGACCTCAGATTAAGACGGCGCCTGAGGCGGCGCCGGGCGGGCGTTGACTATTCGGCTCGCAGAGCCTCGGTCGGGTCAACCCGCACGGCGCGGCGGGCCGGGACGTAGCAGGCGAGCAGCGAGACGACGGCTATGAGGAGCGAGACCGCCGCGTAGGTGGCCGGGTCGGTCGGGCTCACTTCGTAGAGCAGGCTCGACATCACGCGCGTCAGCGCCAGCGCGCCGACGAGGCCCAGCGCGATCCCCGTCAACGTCAGCGCGGTTCCTTTGCCGACGACCAGCTTGAGGATGTCGCGCGGCCGCGCGCCGAGCGCGAGGCGCACCCCGATCTCGTGCGTGCGCTGCGCGACCGCGCCCGACATCACGCCGTAGACGCCGACGGCCGCCAGCAGCAGGGCCGCGCCGGCGAAGGCCGCGATGAGCGTCATGCCGAAGCGCTGCCCGCCCCTCGACCCCTCGACGTACTCCTCCATCGTCTTCAGGTTAGCCAACGGGATGTCCCTGTCCATCTCCGATACCACGGCCTTGATGTCCGCGACGAGTGGCGTCGGGTCGCCGTCGGCGCGGACGGCCAGAGACATGTGGTGGTACGGGGCGTCGAGGTAAGAGATGTAGATTTCGGAGACCGGCTCGACGTGCGGGGCCACGTACCTGACGTTACCGACGACGCCGACGATCTGGCGCGGCCGCGGCGTGCCGTCCAGAAGTATCTGCTTGCCGACCGGGTCTTCGCCGGGGAAGAAGCGCCGGGCCAGCACGTCGTTGACGAGCGCCACGGCCGGCGCTTCGGCCGTGTCGTGCTCGGTCAGGCCGCGCCCCTTCAGCAGCGGCACGCCCATCACGCGCAGGTAGTCCGCGCTCACGCGGTGGAAAATCCCGCCGAACTTGCCCCCGCCCTCCGCGCCCGGCCGGCCGACAATCGTGAACGACGCGCCGTGCTCCTCGCCGCTCAGCGGCACGCTCTGCGAGACGCTGGCCGCCTGCACGCCCGGCAGCGTCGCCACGCGCGCCAGCAGGCGTTGGAAAAACTCCTTCCTCAAAGTCCCCGTGTTGTACCTGTAGGGCAGCGAGAGGTCTGTGGCGATGACGTTCTGCGCGCGGAAGCCCAGTTCGACTTCCGACAGGCGGACGAAGCTCTTAATCATCAGCCCCGCGCCGACGAGCAGGACGAGCGAGAGCGCGACCTCGGCGACGACGAGCGCGCTGCGGAACCTGCTACGCCGCGCCCCGGCCGAAGCCTTCGCGCCCTCCTTCAGGCCGCCGCTCAAGTCCACGCCCGAGGCTTGCAGCGCGGGCGCGAGGCCGAAGACGAGCGCCGTCAGCGCCGACAGCGCGAGGGCGAAGCCGAGCGCGCGCAGGTCTACCCCGACCTGCTCGGCGCGCGGCAGCGTCGAGGGGCTGAGCGAGAGGAGCAGGTCAACGCCCCACCTCGCCAACAGCACCCCGGCGAGGCCGCCGATGACGGAGAGCGCCACGCTCTCCGTGAGGAGCTGGCGCACGAGCCGCAGCCGCCCGGCCCCGAGCGCCGCGCGGATCGCCATCTCCCTCTGCCGCGCCGCCGCGCGCCCGAGCAGCAGGTTGGCGACGTTGGCGCACGCGATCAGCAGGATGAGACTGACCGCGCCGAAGAGGACGAGCAGTGTCGTCCTCGCGCCGCCCTTCACGTCTTCCTCAAGCGTGGAGACGGCCGCGCTGCGCCCGCCGTTCTCGTCCGGGTACTCTTCCGCCAGACGTTGGCCGACGGCGCGCATCTCCGCGCGGGCCTGTTCGAGCGTCACGCCGGGGCGCAGGCGCGCGATGACGGTCAGGTAGCGCCCGCGCCGGTTGACCCTCTGCCGGTCGTTGAGCCGCAAGGGCGTGTACAGCTCGTAGCGCCTCGGCGACATGATGAAGTCCGGCGGCAGCACGCCGACGACCGAGTGGTCGGCGCCGTTAATCTTCACCGTCTTCCCGACGGCCTGCGGGTCGCCGCCGAACCTGCGACGCCACAGCCCGTGCCCGATCAGGACGACGCGCTCGTCGCCCGTCCCCTCGTGCGGCAGAAAAACGCGGCCCAGCGCCGGCCTCACGCCGAGCGCTTGAAAGAGGCTCGCCGACGCACTCGCGGCCGGGAGGCGTTCGGGATAGGCCGCGTCGTCCGAGACGTTTAAGAAATCCTCCGTGTACGCGCCGACCTCCTCGAAGACCCGGTTGCGCTCCTTCCAGTCGAGGTAGTTGGCCGGCGAGACGATGAGGCGCGAGTCGTCGGACTTGGCCGACGACTCCCAGACCGTCACGAGCCTTTCGGGCTGCGCGAACGGCAGGGGCCGGAGGACGACCGCGTCGAGGACGCTGAAGATCGCCACGGTCGCGCCGATGCCGAGCGCGAGCGTCGAGACCGCGACGAGGCCGAAAGCCCTGTTCTTTCCGAGCACCCGCAGGCCGAAGCGCAAATCCTGCCACAGCGCCGCCACCCAGCCGCCGCCGCGCACCTCGTAACCCAACTCTTTGAGCCGCGTCAGCCGCCCGAAGCGCCGCTCCGCGTCGCGCCGCGCCTCCTCCGGCGTCATGCCCCGCCGGGCGTTCTCCTCGGCGCGCATGTCGAGGTGGAACCGGTACTCTTCCTCGATCTCGCGCCGGATGGATTCGCCGGCCCGCAGCGCGCCGAGCCTCCGAAAGAAATCCCTCAACCGCCCCATCTCAGGAACCCTCCGCTCAGGTGGCCTGCAACACCTTGGCGACGGCCGCCGTCAGGTGTTCCCAATGCGACTCCTCGTCGGCGAGCTGCCTGCGCCCCTGCCGCGTCAGCTTGTAGAAGCGCGCGCGCCGGTTGTTCTCCGACGTGCCCCACTCGCTCTCGATCCAGCCCCGCTGCTCGATGCGGTAGAGCGCCGGGTAGAGCGTGCCCTCCTCGACGCGCAGCATCTCCTCGGCGAGCTGCGTGATGCGCTGCCCGACGCCGTAGCCGTGCATCGGGCCGAGGCTGAGGGCCTTGAGGATGAGCATGTCGAGCGTGCCCTGCGGCAGCTCGGGCTTGTGCTTGACCAAGAGCGCCACCTCCCTTGTGCTTCTAGGGGGATGGTCACACACTTTCCCTAGATGGTCAAGGGGGAAAGTCGTCGCGGGGGTGTCGGGCGGCGTGCCGGTGACGGGCGCGGGGCGGGGGCGAGTCGCGAGGCGCTCGGCCGGGGCCGGCCGGTCGATTCTCATCCCGTAGGCGCGGGAAGACGGGAGCTTCAGCCGATGGTGTAGCGCACGAGCAGGAACGCCTGCGCGTCGGGCGCGCGCCTGAGCACCTGCGTCGGCCCGGCCGGGTCGGGCGGGGCGCTGTAGGTGAACTGCCCCTCGTCGGCCAGCGCATCGGTCGCGCCGGCCGGGTTGCCGGTCGCGTGGTGCTTCGCCACGTCCCGCCCGTAGAGTTCGAGCTGCGTGACGGTGACATCCTTGCCCTGCGTGAAGTAGGGGAAGAAGTCCCTGCGGATGGTGGCGCCGAAGTCGGCCGCGCCGCCCACGAAGGCCGCCCACTCGGTGGGGAAGTCGTGCCGGAGGCTGAAGAGCAGCGCGAGCCCGGCCTGATTCGCCTCTTGGAAAAGGTCGTCGAGCGTCTGTTTGACCTTCGTCGGGTCAACGCCCTGCCGCGCCGTGTAGCGGACGTGGAGGATCACGTCGGAGATGGTGGCGTAGTCGAAGGCGGGGTAGTCCTTCGGCAGCTCCAGCTTCCACGAACTGACCGCGCCCGCATTCTCGAAGGGCAGGTAGCGCTCGTCGCGCAGGCTCGCCTCGAACATGCCCGTGTCGTTCGACGCGCCGCTGGTGACGACGGACTGGATGGCGCCGGCGTAGTCCACGAAGCGGTCGTCCTCGGCGCCCTGCCGCGCGTACTCGCCGTCCTTCGGCAGCGGCGACTTGCGCACGCTGCTGCGCAACAGCGACAGCGTGCAGTTGACGCTCGTGTAGGGGCCGACGACCGAGGGCACGGAGACGGCGACGCTCTTGATGCGGCGCATGTAGTGGCCGGGGCAGTCGCGGTCGTAGAGCCACTCGGGGATGGTCACCTGACAGGTTCCCGTGGCCTTGAGCGTGAGCAGGGCGAGCGGGTCGAGCTGGCGCAGTGAGACGTGGCGCGTCAGCTCCAGCTCGCGCTTGTTGTGGTCGTGGTAGGCCATCTCCATCCGCTTGAGGTCGAGGTGGAGCGCCTCGCCGGAGAGCAGCCCCTTGCGGCCGCCGTCCCAGTAGTTGAACTTGACGAAGTCCTGCGACTCAAGCTCGGGGCGCATCAGCTCCTGCTTCATGGCGCGCTCGGCCCGCCGCGCCGTGTCGAAGGCGAAGCGGTAATACTCGTAGTAGAGGCGCGAGATTTCGCCCTGCATCCAGAGGTAGAGGTCTTCGTTGCTGAACTTGTCCCGGAGGAACGCGTGCACCTCCTCGTTCTGCTCGATCTGCTGCCTGACGTTGAGGTACTCGTGGTGCGCGACCTGCTCGGCGATGAGCGAGGTGAGCACCTGACGGCCCGACTGCATCAGCTCCTGCGCGGCGAGGTTGTACTGCAACACCCAGTCGTCCGCGCGCCGCGCGTAGCCGGCGGTCTTCGACGCGCGGCCGCCGCCGCTCTCGTGGTCGGCCGCCTCGATGTTCTGGATGGCGGAGACGAAGCGGCCCGCGCCGGCCAGCAGCGTCCCGCCGAAGAGCTTGGCGTGGCCGCCGAGCCCCCAGAAGTGAAGGTCGAGGCCCATGTCGGGGATGAGCGAGAGGACGGCCGAGGTGGTGTCGGCGGCGATGGCGGCGAAGCGGCGCGAGTGGGCCTCGGGCAGGTGGACGTTCAGCTCCATGTCCTCGTTGAAGTCGAGGTGGAGCTGGCCCGGCCCCGTCGCCCCGGACTGCTGCGAGGGCGACCCGCCGCCGGCCGGCTTCAACCGCGGCGGCGGCTGCGCGGCGAGCGGCTTGTCGTACTGCGCGACGAGCGCGGCGTAAGCCTCGTCGAAGTTCTCCTCGGTCAGCTCGCGCCGGTCGAGCGTGACGGCGTCGGGCGCGTTCTGGTCGGGGGGCGCGTTGAGGAGGCGGCCGTAGTGGCGCAGCCGTTCGAGGGCGGCGCGGCGGCCGGTGAGCAGCGACGTGGTGGCCTCGCGCGCTGACTGCCACTGGAGGTAGCGCACCTCCTGCGTCATCCGCTGAATCTTCAACTCGTGCTGCTGGCGCGTCAGCCCCAGACGCTCGGCGTCGCCCTTCTCGATGGCCGAGAGGAGCGCGCCGCCGAGGGCGCGCACCTCGCCGCACAGCTCCAGAGCCTTCTGGATGAGCGTCAGCGAGCGGACGGGGCCGGGCGGGCGGTTGAGGCCGCTGACGACGCTGCCGATGTCGAGCCCGGCGGCGGCCGCCTTGACCAGCATGCCGGGGTCGACGGGCGGGTCGAAGAGCGCGAGCGGGCGCACCACGCCCTCGATGTTCATGCAGTGGCGAATCTTGAAGAGGCGGTCGGCGACCGTGTCCCAGTAGCCGAGCAGCTTGTCGTTGCGCGGCAGGCAGAAGTAGAGCGTGCGGCCGATGCCGAAGAGCGGCCCGGCGCCGGCCGGCGCGCCGCCGCCCCCGCCCGCCGGCGCGAGGTTGAAGGGGAACTGACCTTCGAGTTCGACGAGGGCGTTACCCATCGGGTCGTTCGGCAGCGCCTTGAGCTGCGCGAAGGTCTTGGGGCGCACCTCGCCGCGCGGCGGGATGCGCTGCGGGCGCGGCCCGAGCAGGTTGGCCGCGAGCACGTAGCGCTGCGTCGCCTCGTTGATGGACTCGACCGTGTCCTGCTGGAAGAGGTGGTCGCCCCACGCGATGAGGTTGTCGAGGTACTTCATCACCACGTTGTACTGGTAGGCGATGAGGCGCGTGCGCGCGACGACGTGGGGCTGGAAGGGCTTCCTGAGCGACTCGTTGTAGCCGGCGATGGTCTCGTCGCGCAGCCGCCTCTCGGTCGCGTCCAGCTCCGACTCGGGCTTGCTCAGCAGCAGGAGCAGCTCGTCTATCTGCGGCGCGCTCTTGCCGCGGAAGCCGAGGAACTTCCAGAAGCGCGCGGGCGGCGCGACGCTCTTGTCGTTCGAGGTCGGGTCGAAGATGAAGTGGAACCAGCGCGCCGCCTCGGCGAACCGCTGCGTCTTGCTGAGGTGGACGGCGACGGTGAGCGGGATGTGGAAGAACAGCTCCCAGTTGTAGACGGCGTAGGGGCCGCCGAGGCTCACGTCGATCTCCTTCGGGAAGTACTCGACCCGCGTCGTCGAGTTCTGCTGCGGGTCATAGAGAGCCTTGAAGAAGTCCTGCCTGAGATCGGCCTGCCACTTCACGTCCATCAGGTCGGCGAGCGTGCCCTCGTTGAGCCGCGCGATCAGCTCGCCGACGAACGGGTGGAAGAAGTTCTCGAAGGTGTAGGTGAAGCGCGTCTCGCCGGCCCGCACGAAGACGGACTCCTCGACCTTCGTCTTGGCGAAGTCGTGATAGCTGTGGTTGTAACCGGGTGCGGCCATGGCTTGCCTCCTCACATCCTGACGCCCTGCCCGGACAGCGCGCCCCGCGCGCCGATCCGCCTGCCGTTGAAGTTGACGCTGCCGGTGGCGGCGATGCCGCGCCGGATGTCCGCGTCCTCGGTGACGAAGCGCACCACGTCGGCCGGGTTAACCACCCTGTAGTCGTCCGGGCCGAGCGGGTCGTCCTCCCACGGCCGGCGCGGGAGGCGCGGGTCGCGCTCGAAGACGAGCGGCGGAATCTCGTGGACGACGCCCGGCGTGTAGTCGACGCCGTAGCCGGGGTGGCGCCCGTACGGCACGGCCTCGTGCGCCGTCCTCACGTGGAAGACGTGGAGCGGGTCGGCGTAGAAGAAGGGGGCCGCCCAGATGTTCTTGACGGGGTGCTGCGTCTCGACGGTGCGGTCCGCGAGCGGGTTGGTCAGGAGCGTGCGCTTGTGGGTCGTGCCGGCCTCGCCGAGCGCCGAGTCCTCGAAGATGTAGTACTCGATGCGGAAGGCGGCGAGGTGCGAGTCGAGGTAGCGCGGGCCGATGAACATGTCGGCGACGACGTGGGGGTCGTCCTCCTCGCGCCGGGGCTGGCCGTGCGTGTTGTAGAGGATGAAGGTCGAGTAGCCCTCGAAGTCGAAGGAGACGCGCAGGTGGTGTTTGGCGCCCTCCTCGTGCGTGGTGAGCAGGAGCCGGGAGCGGTCGAAGTCCTCGGGCGAGGTGAACCACGTGACCTCGGTCGGGCGGTCCACGTCGGAGGTCTTGGCCGCCTGCCACTTGCCGTTGTAATACTCGCTCCAGCAGAGCACGGCCTTGACCGTCACGCGGGCGTTGTCCTGCGAGTTCTGCTTCGCGTCGGCTTGCACGCTGGCCATCGAAGCGGCGGCGAGGTTGCCGCCGTTCTGCGAGGTCTTCAGCTTGGTCGGGTCGATCTGCGACTCCTTTTGCAGCCGCGCCCAGAAGAGCAGGAGCCGCCCCTTCCAGACGACGGGGACGACCGGGTTGTCTTCGATGTCGAGCTTGATCTGCTCCCACGGCGTCCAGCCGACGCCCTCGCGGCGGCGGTAGTAATACTTGCGGCCCGCGCCGGTCGTGCGCGCGACGACGTGGTCGATGGCGCTGCGCTGGCGGGCGGGGTCGGCCTCGACGTGGTAGATGCCGCACGGCTCCAGCTTCGCGATCTCTTCGAGGCGGGCGAGGTAGTTGAGCAGCGCGGCGGCGGCCGTGTCGTCGGTGATGTCGCTCTGCAACAGCTCGCTCTCGACCTCTTTGAAGAAGGGCGACTTGTTGTCGCGCAGCTCCGGCTCCAGCCAGTTCTCGGGGAAGAGGAAGACCTTGCGGTTGGCCTCCCAGATGCGGTAGCGCTTCATCCACTCCCACTGCTTCGCGTCGAGGGCGGCGGGCGAGACGAAGCGCTCGAGGTTCATCAGGCAGCGCTCGATGAAGAGCTGGACGGAGGAGAGCGCGTGGCGGATGCGCGAGGTCTGCATGCACGGCTCCATCTGCACGTCCATCAGAAAGTATTCGAAGAGCTTGTCGGCCGTGTCGACGTGCGCGGTGTCGGGCCGCGAGCGCATCTGGTGGAGGATGTAGGCGACGAGCGCGTCGCGCTGGAGGGCGCGCATCTCGTCGTTGACGGGCTGCACGACCGTGCGCCAGTCCTCCGGCTCGTAGCGCGCGCGCAGCGCCGCTTGCAGGGCGCGCACCGTGCCGGCCGCCGGCTCGTTGGTCGTCGCCTGTATCAGCGCGGAGGCCGGCACGCCCATTAAGGTCGCCAGCGCGAAGGCGTCGTAGACGCGACGGAACTCGGCGAGGCCCGACAGCGCGGCGACGCCCAGCCCGAAGTGGGCCAGCAGATCGTCGAACGATTTCCTGTCCCAGCGCGTCAGCTTGAAGAGGAGGCCGTCGGCGTCGGCGGCCGCGGCGGCCGGGGCGCGCAGGACGTTTAGAAGCGACTCGTCGTCGGGCGCGAGTTCGCTCTTGATGCGCGCGAAGTCGAGCAGGGCGGCGAGCGGGGCGAGCAGCGCGGCGGCGACCGCGGGCGCGGGCGGCCCCGTCGCGGGGAGCAGGTTCGGCCAGTTGTCGCCGGCGATTTGGTAGTCGGCGTGCGCGGCGAGGTGCGCGAACTCGGCCGGCGTCAGGCGCAGGCCCTGAGCGAGCGACGCGGCCTTGAGGAAGCGAACGTAGGCGGCGATGAACGGCGGGAAGAGGGCTGCGGGGTAGAGGTGGCGCGCGGGGATCACCTCGCGCGGCCGCTTCGGCGTCTCCCACTTGACGGCGGCCGCGTCCCTCACGCGGTTGACCGTCACCACCAGCTCGTGCAGCGCGCCCGCCGCCAGCTCCAGAGGCTGCGTGTTGCGCCAGACCTTCCCGTTCCGCGTCAGCGCGCGCGGCTGCCCGCCGAGGCTCAGGGTGACGGTCGCGCCCGCGTCGGCCTCGACGACGAAGTTGTAGAAGCCGGCCTCGGGCGTCTCGACCAGACCGCTCCAGACGGCGGAGACGGCCGCGCCGGGCGTGGCGGCGTTGGCGGGCAGGGGGTTGTCGCCGCCGGGCGCGTAGTCGAGACTGGCGGCGGCCGCGACGTTGAGATCGACCGCGCCGGTCGCCGTGTCGCGGAAGAAGAATTGCGCGGCGAGGCCGGCGCGGTCGAGGGCCACGATGTCGTCGAGGGCGGGCCGGGCGGGCTGCCCTTCGGCGTGGAGCGGGAAGGGCGCGGCGGGCGGGTCGAGCACGGCCCGCGTGAAGTCGGGGGTGGTGTTGGCCGCGGCGCTGAGCCGCTGCAAAGCCTGCTGCCGCTTGCGCCGGCGCGCGAGTTCGGGCCGGAAGGCCGCGAGCAGCGCCGCGCGCCTCTCTTCGGGCGGCGCGGCCGAGGTGACGTAAGCCGCGTAGAGCGGCTCAAGCTCGGGGTGGCGCGTGAAGAAGGAGCCGCGCGCGTCCTCGCCGAGCGCGAAGAGCGCGGCGACCGCCGCCTGAAAGTCGGCCGAGACGCCGGCCAGTCCCGTGAGCGCGTCGCGCGTCGCCGCGTCGAGCGGCCCGGTGCGCGTCAGGCGGTGGCGGAAGTCGTCATAGCCGAGGCGCGCGTCGGCGGCCGTGACGGCGGCTTCGAGCGCCGGCTGCGCGTGCGTGTAGGGCACGTCGAGGAGGATGGTCTCGTCAAGCAGGGCGAAGAAGGCGTCGGCCGTCTCGCTGCCGTAGACGAGCGCCATGCGCGCGCGCGCGAGGTCGCCGCCCGGGTCTTCGGCGGCGGCGAACTGGTCGTCAATGCCGGCGAAGTCGCCGCGCAGCGTGCGCGCGAACTCCAACACCTGCGCCGGGTCGGGCGCGGACTTGCCGCTCAGGTCCTGATCCCACATTAGGTAGAGCGCGGCCGAAGATTTGAGCGAGCGACCTTTGAGGGCCGCGACCAGCTCGACGAGACGCAGGACGGCCGGGTCGGTCGGGTCGGGCGCGGCGAACGGGTCGAGGCCGGTCAGGCTGGTCAGCAGGAGCAGCTCGCGGACGCTGAGCTTCAGCTTGCGCGCGAGCCAGCCGCGGCGGAAGACGGCGCTCAGGTTGTCGAGCGTGAGGCCCGTGAGCGCCGCCTGATTGGCGGCGTAGAGCGCGTCAACGGCGGCCTGAAACTGCGCGCCGACGCCGGGCAGCGCCTTGAGCGCGTCGCGCGTCGCGGCGGTGAGTGCGCCTTTGAAGCTCAACCGGTTGGCGGCGCCGTCGTAGGCGAGGCCGGGCGCGGTTTCGAGGACGGCCGCGCCGAGCGTGGGCTGCGGGTGCGTGTAGGCGACCGAAGAGGTGTCGGCGTCGAAGCCGAGCGCCGCGAGGATGTGGGCGAACTCCTCGCCGGTCAGGCCGAAGGCGGCGCGCAGGGCTTCGGCGTGCCCGACGAGCTTCTGCGTGTCGTCGCGCAGGTACTCGCCGTAGCCGTTGTCGGCGAAGGCCGCGTCCTGCTCAAGCATCGCCGGGCTGAGGAACATCTGCCGGTAGAGCGAGGACTGGCCGTAGGTGCCGAGCGGCGACCAGAGCGCGAGCAGCGGCAGGAGGTCGCGCTTCGCGTTGAGGTTCAGCTCGCGCATGACGCGCAGGACGATGCCGAGGCGCGGCAGGAGCCTGCGGAAGCCGGCGTCGAGTTCGGCGAGGGTGTCTACGGCGGCGGCCGCGGCCGGGAAGGGCGGCACGGGGAAGAGCGCGCAGACGGCCGCGTCGGTCTGCTCGACCGTCCAGCCGAGCTTGCGCCAGAGGCGTATGAAGCGGAGCAGGCGCGCGAACTCGACCGCGCCGATGCGCGTCGAGGTGTCGCCGACGCCGTCCATCGGCCGCGCGAAGCGGAACTCAAGCGCGTCGAAGCTGCACGGGTCGGGCTCGGCCGA
>DATMVI010000361.1:0-7367 GCA_035563275.1 Pyrinomonadaceae bacterium | reverse complement strand
GGGCCTCGGCCTCGTCGTCGCCGGCCCCATCGCGGGCGCGCTCGTCGGCGCGGGCGCGGGCGGCGCGACCGGCGGCATCATCGGCGGCCTCGTCGGCTCGGGCATCCCCGAAGACCGCGCGAAGGAGTACGAGCAGGGCGTCAAGGAGGGGGGCATCGTCCTCGGCTTCAACGCCCGCGACGAGCGTGACGCCGCGCACTTCGAGACCGACTGGAACACGAACCGCGCCGAGGGCGTCTACCGCGGCGAGGCGCGCATCCCCGTCGTCGAGGAGGAGCTACAGGTCGGCAAGCGCGAGGTCGAGCGCGGCGGCGTGCGCGTCGAGAGCCGCGTCGAGGAGCGGCCCGTCGAGAAGGAAGTCCACTTGCAGGAGGAGCACGTGCGCGTCGAGCGCCGCCCCGTCGACCGGCCGGTCGGCGACGCCGAGGGGCTCTTCAAAGAGGGCAGCGTCGAGGTGACGGAGCGGGCCGAGGTGCCGGTCGTGGCGAAGGAGGCGCGCGTCGTCGAAGAGGTGGTCATCAACAAGGAGGTCGGCGAGCGCACCGAAACTGTACGCGACACCGTCCGCCGCACCGACGTGAACGTCGAAGAGGTCGAAGGCACGACGGAGACGAAGCGCACGTCGCGCAAGCGGTGAAAAAGGTTTCGGGTCGCGGGTTTCGAGTTGCGAGTTAGAAGACAGGGATGCGCCTGCGGCGACTAGTCTTTTGAACTCGAAACCCGCAACTCGAAACTTGAGAAAGGATGAGCGATGGAGCGACAGGGAGCGAGGGCGTTGGTTGTGACGGACGTTGACGGGCTGCGCGCCACCGTCACGCAGCAAGACCTCGACCGGCAGGACGGGCAGGTGCTCATCCGCCTCGCCGACGGCCGGCAGCTTCTGGTGCCGACCGAGGAGTTGCGCGTCGAAGAGGGCGGCGGCTTCTCGGTGCCCTTCAGCTTCATGGAGGTGACGCAGGCCGCGGGCGCGGCCGCGCGCGGCGTCGCCCGCGACGAGCGCGGGCGCGACGAGGAGGCGACGGTGGTCGTCCCCGTCATCGCCGAACAGCTCGAAGTGCAGAAGCGCAAGGTCGAGGCCGGCGGCGTCCGCGTCCGCAAGACGGTCAGCGAGCGCGAGGAGGTGGTGGACGAGCCGCTCCTGCGCGAGGAGGTGCAGGTCAGGCGCGTACCCGTCGGCCGCGTCGTCGAAGGCCCCGTGCCCGTGCGCCACGTCGGCGACACGATCATCATCTCGCTGCTCGAAGAGGTGCTCGTCGTCGAGAAGCGCCTGATGCTCAAGGAAGAGCTGCACATCACCAAAGAGCAGGTCGAGACCTACCGGCCGCAGCGCGTCGTGCTGCGCACGGAGGAGGCCGTCGTCGAGCGCGTCGGCGAAGGGGAAGAAGAGTAGCCGGTGGCCGGTAGCGCCCCGCGTGATTGACGCCGACGCCGGCCCCGGAGCGATTCGTTAACGAAGACTTTTTCTACTGTCCACTGACTGCTGCTTTTACAAGGAGAATGAGCGATGGCGAAGACTGTGGTGGGGTTGTTCGACGACCGCGGCGTCGCGCACGACGTGGTGCGGGAGTTGATCGCCGAGGGTTTCGCGCGCGACCAGATCGGCGTCATGCAGAAGCAGCCCGAGGGCACCGACATTAACAAGGGGGCGGTCGAGTACGTCGAGGAGGACGGGCAGGAGCAGGTCGAGGACATGGCGAAGGGCGCGGGCGCGGGCGCGGCCATCGGCGGCACGGCCGCGCTCCTTCTGTCGCTGACGGCGCTCGCCATCCCCGGCATCGGGCCGGTGCTCGCCGCCGGCCCCATCGCGGCGCTCATCGCGGGCGCGGGCGTCGGCGCGGCCGCCGGCGGGCTGGTCAGCGGCCTCACGCGCTTGGGCGTTAACGAGGACGAGGCCGACTCCTACGCCGAGGGGCTGCGGCGCGGCGGCACGCTCGTCACCGTCCACTCGCCCGACCACAAGGCCGACCGCGCCGTCTCGGTGATGAAGCGGCTCGGCGCCGTCGAGATCGACAAGCGCGCGGCGCAGTGGCGCGAGGAGGGCTGGGCCGGCCTCCGCACCGAGACCGTCCGCCCGCACGCCGGGCCGGACGACGACGACGACGACAGGAAGCACGGCCGCGCGAGCGCGCGCCGCGCGGCCCCGGTCGCCGAACGCGACGTTAACGAGATCACGGCCGAGCACGAGCGCATCCCCGCGGGCGCTCGGGGCCTGACGCAAACGCCGTCGGCCGCCGCCGAGGACGAGTTCACGCTGCCGCCGCCGGAGGTCGCCATCCCCATCGTCGAAGAGGAGCTACAGGTCGGCAAGCGCGAGGTCGAGCGCGGCGGCGTGCGCGTCCAGAAGCGCGTCACGGAGACGCCCGTCGAGGAGGAGGTGACGCTGCGCGAGGAGCGCGTCAACGTCGAGCGCCGCCCGGCCGACTACACCTTCCACGGCTCCGAGGTCGAAGCCTTTCAGGAGTCGGTCGTCGAGATCAAAGAGGCTTACGAGGAGCTGATCCTCAACAAGAAGGCGCGCGTCGTCGAGGAGGTCGTCATCGGCAAGGACGTGCAGGAGCACACCGAGACGGTGCGCGAGACGGTGCGCCGCACGGACGTGGAGGTCGAGCCGCTGGAGCCTCACCGGGCGCGCGGGGCCGCGGCCGCGGGCGACGAACGCGGCCCGCGCGAGGAGGCTTGAGAGACGGCCGCCCAAGTTTCAAATCTCACAGGGGACAGGGGGAACGCTTGATGAAGATGGACGGTAACCTGCTCAGATTTTTCCGCGCCGGGGCGCTCGGCCTCGGCATTCTGGTCGCGTCGGCCGCGGGCCTGCACGCGCAGACGAACAACAACAACGGCTCGGCCAACAACACCGCGACCGTAGACCGCGACGACCGCAGAGACGACCGCCGCCGCGACGACGACGACCGTGACTGGGGCTGGGTGGGGCTGCTCGGCCTCGCCGGCCTGCTCGGCCTGATGCCGCGCCGCCGCGTCCCCGTCGTCGTCAACGAGCCGCGCGACGACCGCGACCCGCGGGATCGGCGCTAGGGCGTTTGCGGATTCGCGCCCCGGCGCGGTTCGAGTCCGACGACAGTTCGTCCCGACACGGAGAACACAGCGTTCTCACGGGGGCACGGAGAAGAAGGTTTTCTCCGTGCCCCCGCGCTTGCTCCGCGCCCTGTGTGTTTTACCCGCCGCGCCTCACCTCCAACCCGCGCGCGCCGCCGATCCGCAATCCGCCATCGAAGAATCAGCAATCGCTGATAAACTCCGCAAGGCCCGCGCCGCGGGCTCGTTCTACCTCTGCGAAAACTTTCCGCCCGGAGGAGACTTCCAATGCCCATCCGCCTGAGCCTCGCCGCCGCCCTCCTCGCCCTCGTCTGCGCCCCGCCCGCCCGCGCGCAGGGGCAGGCCGCGCACCTGACCGTTTACGACGCCGGCCTCGCCGAGTTCCTCGAAGAGCGCACCGTCGAGCTTCAGCCCGGCATCAACCAGCTCGAATGGCGCAGCCTGATGCCGAAGGCGGTCGTCCGCACCCTGCGCGTCACGGCCGAGGAGGCCGAGGTCGTCCGGCAGGACGTGACCTACGACGGCGCGCAGGTCGGCGGCCAGCGCACGCCCGTCCTCCGCCTTGTGCTGCGCAACCGCGGCCCGGCCGGCCCGCGCCGCGTGCAGGTCGACTACCTCGCGCCCGACCTGAGCTGGCGCGCCGACTACTCGCTCGCCCTCGACCCGACGGCCGAGGCCGTGCCGCCCACGGCCGCCGCGCTCGACGCGTGGGTCTCGCTCTACAACCAGACGGGCGCGGACGTGCGCGCCGGGGCCGTAGACCTCGTGGCCGGCGAGATCGCGCTGCTGCCGGTTCAGGGCGTCGTGCTGCGCGACGAGGACGACGCGGCGGCCAACGTCTACCAGCAGACCCGGAGCGAGATGGCCGACGGCTCGGCCGGCGCCGACGCGGCCGGGGCCGCGCCGCTGAGCGCCTTCACGCGCTTCACGCTCGGCCGCGACCTGAGCCTCAACTCGAACGCGCCCGTCAGCCGCCACCCGCTCTTCCAGCGCGCGCGCCTCGCCGTCGTGCAGCGCAACGTCTTCGAGAACGAGTACGGCGCGCAGACGTTCGCGCGCGGCGGCTTCGTGCTGCTGCCGCGCGGGCTTGAGGTGCGTCTGGTGTCGAAGAACCCGACCGAGGCTTCGATGCCGGCCGGGCAGGTGACGATCTACGCGCGGCAGGGGCCGGTGGCGCAGATCGTCGGTCAGGATCGCGTGCCCCTGACGCCGCCGGGCGGCGAGTTCAGCGTCACGCAGGGCCGCTCCTCGACGCTCTTCGGCGCGCGCCGCGTCCTCGAACGCCGGCAGGTCGAGTACCGCAGTCAGGAGGGCAACACGCGCTACCGGCTGATTACGAGCGTCGAGGTCACGCTCTCGAACCGCGGGACGCGCGCCGCCGAGGCGTTCGTCCGCGAAGGCGTCGAGCAGTTCGCCGACAACCAGTGGACGGTCACCACGTCTTCGGCCCCGCACGAACGCCTCGGGGCCAACAGCCTCCAGTTCAAGGTTCAGGTTCCGGCCGGGGGTCAAAGCGTCGTGACCTACACCGTCGAGACGAAATAGGAATTAAGAACTGCCTTCGGTGATTCTTGGTTGTGTCGAGGTGCGAGCGATGAGGCGCGACACGCGCGGTTCGGTGAAAGTTAAAGCGGCCTTCCTTGCGCTCTCGCTGTGCGCGCCGCCGTTCGTGGCCCCACGCGCGTCGGCGGCTCAGGAGCGGCGGCCGCCGGTGAGGCGCGACGCGGCGGCGCTGCGGCGCGCGCTGGCCGGGGCCGTCGGCGGGGAGTTCGAGATCGTGCGCGACGAGTTGACGCGCCGCTCGGCCTATCACGGCGGCGGCGCTTACTGGCTCGCGCACGTCCGGCCGAAGCGCCCCGGCAGCTTCACCCTCAAGTACGCCTACGGCTACGAAGACCCCTTCACCAAAGGCGAGACGAGCGCGACGCGGGCCGAGCACAGTTTCCACATCAACGTCGGCCCGCGCGGCTGCTGGCGTCGGCCGGCGCATATGGCTTCGCGCTTCGAGCCGTGCCTCGGCGACACCATCATCCTGCCCTTCGCCCTCGACGCCTACCGGCGCGTCTACGCCGGCCACACCTTCGAGTTCGCGGCCCGCCCCGCCGCCGCGCGCGACGCGCCGGCCGGCCCGGAGGCTTGGGAGCTGACGCTTCTGAGGCAGCAGGACGCGAAGCTGCGCCGCGACGAGGTCGTCAACCCTCTGGCCGAGCACCTCAAATACCTCGGCAGCACGGCCGAGGTCAGGCTCCACCGCGCCCCCGGCTACACGGCCGAGTACCACGCCACGTTCGAGGCGGTCAGGCCCGGCCGCTTCAACCTCCTGCTCGGCGCCGGCCCGCCCGGCGCGGACGGCGGCGCGGCCGGCGTCCCCGTCATCATCGTCGAGCGCGGCACGCCCGTCACTTGGCTCGCCGCGCACGAGTCCGTCAGCGAGTTCGTCGGCCGCTTCTCCTCGCACGCCGGCAACAGCTACCTGACCTCGCCCGTCATCATGCAGCCGGGCGAGCGCCTCACGCTGCGCTACGACGGCTACACGCGCCGCGGCCCCCGCGCCGAAACCGACCGCGGGGGCGGCGCCGAGGAGAACCACCGCCCCCCCGTCATCACGCGCCTGCCCTTCCGCGTCAACCCCGACGAGAGCTTCAACGAATGGCTCGTCGAACACCTGCCGAAGGGGAATTAAGAATTAAGAATTAAGAATTAAAAATTAAGAATGGTGTGGCGGCGCGACGCCGTCCGTGTTCCCGACCACTTCAATTCTTAATTCTTAATTCTTAATTCTCTTGCTATGATGCGGGCGACTCCTCGGGGGCGTTAATTTCACAATGCTGTATCTCTCGCAGGCGCTCGGCCGCCCGATCCGCGACATGGAGGGCGAGCGGGTCGCCGCGCTCAAAGACGTGATCGTCCGCCTCGGCGAAGACCACCCGCCCGTCATCGGCGTGGTGGCCCGCCTGCGCCGGCGCGACTTCTTCCTGCCGCGCGCGCGCATCCGCTCGCTCGACGAGCAGGGCGTCCGACTCAACTCCGACATCCTCGACCTGCGCCCCTTCGCCCGGCGCGACGGCGAGGTCTTGCTCGCCAAAGACGTGCTCGACAAGCAGCTCATAGACGTGGACGGCAAGCGGGTCGTGCGGGTCAACGACGTGCAGCTCATCGAGGCCGCCGGCGAGCTGCGCGTGACGGGCGCGGACGTGTCGCTCGCCGGCCTCTGGCGCAGGCTCACGCCGCACAACTTCGTCGGCACGAACCGCCCCGTCGAGGTCATCGACTGGGCCGACGTGGGCTACCTCGCCACCGACGCCGCCACCGTCCGCCTCAAGTCCTCGCGCGACAAGCTGGCGCGCCTCCACCCCGTCGAGATCGCGCGGCTCGCCGAGGCGCTCTCCTACCATCAGGGCGCGGAGATCATCGAGGCCCTCGACGACGAGACGGCCGCCGAGACGCTCGAAGAGATGGCCGACGAGGATCAGGCCCGCATCATCGGCGAGATGGAGGAGGAGCGCGCCGCCGACATCCTCGAATGGATGTCGCCCGACGAGGCGGCCGACGTGCTCGGCGACCTGCCCGAGGAGAAGGCCGAAGACCTTCTGGAGCGCATGGAGGGCGAGGAGAAGGCCGACGTGGCGGAACTCCTCCCCTACGAGGACGACACGGCCGCCGGGCTCATGACCACGGAGTTCGTCGTCCTCCCGAAGAACCTGACCGTCGGCGAGGCCATCGCGCGGCTGCGCGAGATGGCCGAGACGCCGAACATGATCTACTACCTCTACGTCGTCGAGGACGAGAGCTCGTGGCGGCTCGCCGGCCTCATCACCCTGCGCAGCCTCATCCTCGCCGACCCGAGCTACCCGCTCTCCGCCGTCATGCGCACCGAGTTCCAGCGCGCGCACCCGGACGACCCCGCGCGCGACGTGGCCGAGACGATGGCCGAGTACAACCTCCTCGCCCTCCCCGTCCTCGACGACGAGGGCGACATCGCCGGCATCGTCACCGTGGACGACGCGATGGGATATCTACTGCCCAAGGGCTGGCGCCAACGCCTCCCGAGACTTTTCGGGTAAACTGCTGACTTCCGTCAGCCCGCAGAGTTTTTATGAAAGACGGGGAACCTCCGAGTGGTCGAGACGCGCGCAGCCGTGAAGAAGGCGGGGCGTCGCCTGTGGCGGCGCGGCGTGCGCAGTGTCCGGCGCGCGGGCGGGGCGCGGCGCGGGCTCGTCGCCTACCTCGCCGTGCTCGGCCCCGGCATCATCGCCGCCAACTCGGGTAACGACGCCTCAGGCATCGCCACCTACTCCTCCATCGGCGCGCGC
>DATMVI010000360.1:0-14119 GCA_035563275.1 Pyrinomonadaceae bacterium | reverse complement strand
CGCCCGTCCCGGCCGCCGAGACGCCGGCCCAAGCCCCCGCCCCGCGCCGCCGCCTCAAAGCCAGAGGCTAGGGGCTTGAGGCTCGCGAAGAAGCCCGCGCGGCCGGCGCTCCGAAGTCGCCGGGGAGCTTGACCGCGCGCGGCTAGTGGCTCGTTAATAAGGCCCGTGCCACAGCCCCGCGGGGGTGGAATGTTTATGCGCATTCCGCCCCGGCGGGGCTTCGCAGCTAAACCAACCTGCGGGGCTCCAAAAGCGCCGCCCCCGCGGACTGTGCCGGCGACGCCGCGCGCCGAACTCTGACGTGCGCCGCGAGACAAAGACACTCGAACGAGCCTCCGGCCCCTCGCCTCTACCCGAGCAACTTCGCGGGCGCACGACGCACCCAAACAAACCGGCAACCGGCAACCCGCGGCCTGACCGTTCCTTTACTTCCACGGCTTTTCGGGACGCTTGCGCCCGCGCGTTGCGGTTCGGCATACTAACCCGCGTCGGAAAATTTTTAGCGATGACTCCTTCGACCATTCTCCCGGACAGTCTACGAAATCTCGTCCGCCTCGCCGCCGTCTGCGCCCTCTGCCTCGCGGCCGCGGGCGCGGCGCTCGCGCAGCCCCCGCAGGACGAGGACGAGACGGTGCGCGTGGACACCAACCTCGTCCTCCTCAACGTCGGCGTCGCCGACCGCCGCGGCGCGCCCGTCCTCGACCTGACGCGTCAGGACTTCGCCGTCTACGAGGACGGCGTGCGCCAGCAGATCGTCAGCTTCGAGCCGGCCTCGGCCCCCTTCAGCCTCGTCCTGCTGCTCGACATGTCCGGCTCGACGCTCAACTTCCGCCAGACGCTCAAGCAGTCGGCGCTCCGCTTCGTGGACGCGCTCCACCCGGCCGACCGTGTCGCCGTCGTCTCCTTCAACAGCAAGGTGGAGACGCTCGCCGACTTCACGGCCGACCGCCGCAAGATCGCCTTCGCCATCTCGGAGCGGGCCGGCGGGCGCGGCGACACGCGGCTCTACTCGGCGCTCAACCACGCGCTCGGGCTGCTCGCCAAAGAGGGCAAGCGGCGCAAGGCTGTCGTCGTGCTCACCGACGGCGTGGACACGGAGAACCGCAAGCTCGACGGGCAGGCCACGGCCCAGTCGGCGACCAACGACGAGGCCGTCGCTACGGTCAAGCCGGACGAGAACGCGCCCCTGCGCGCCGTGCTCGACGCGGCCGACCGGCAGGGCGTGACGATCTACCCGCTCGCGCTGCCCTCGGGCGACCCGCGCCGCCTGCTCCCGCTCACGCCGCAGCAGGCCGCCATCTACGCCGCCGCGCGCGCGCGCATGACGACGCTCGCCAACCGCACCGGCGGCCGCCTCCACCAGATCAACCGGATCGAGGACATCGGCCGCCTCTACGCCGAGGTGGCGGCCGACATGCGCACGCTCTACAGCATCGTCTACCAGTCCTCGAACGCCCGCCCCCGCGATGGGAACTGGCGCGCCATCAACATCGAAGTCACCCGCCCCGAAACCATCGCCCGCTCCCGCCCCGGCTACTACGCGCGCTGACCGGGGCGCCCGAGATACGGCGTTCAGACTACGAAGCGCGCGGCCGGAATCCCCCTTCCGCGCCCCCGCTTGACACTCCATATGGCCGCCCGTAAACTCCTTCTCACAACAGGTTCGCACCCGTAGCTCAGTTGGATAGAGCGTCTGACTACGAATCAGAAGGTCGCATGTTCGAGTCATGCCGGGTGCATCATTAAATGCAATAAGTTGAGGGCAGCCACATGGCTGCCCTCTCTCATTTTGTGTGCCTATAGTGTGCCAGCTTCAAAAAGGCACTACCCCACTAGAGTGTCCCCGCCGCGCGCATTCCCCAGACCGTGCGCGCGGCGGGGAGGACGGCGGCCCCTCAGAAGTCCGAGGCCCCGCCGCCAACCGAGCTTTAACCCGTCCGGGCCGCGCTCTCCGGCGCGGCCTGCGCGTGGCGGAAGAGCGCGTCGTCGGCCGCGAGGATGATGGAAGACGCGCGGTCGCGGCGCGCGGCCGTCGGCCCCGAGGTCACGAGCGCGCGGAGGTGCGGGCCACGTCGGTCTCTTTCGCGTACGACCCGCACCTCGGCCCGCTGTGTGCCGGCCCGCGCTCCGAGCCTTCCTTCGAGCGCCGCGGCCTCAGTCCCGCCGCCCATGCCGCGCGGGGCTGAAGCAAAGGCCGGCACGGCGTCGCCCGGCGACGTGATTCCGCCCGCGGGCCGCGGCCCGTCGGCGCGCGCCTCGTCGCCGACGAAGATGGGCGCGTCGCACCCCGCCCGCAGGCCGCGGAAGCTTTGTCGCAAACTAACCGAGGTGAAATCCATTTCTTTCAACTTTCGTCCAGAAGGGCGCGACCCGTTTCGCGCCGGCCGGGGACGCCCGTGACATCCCTGTTCGCGGGCGGGACATCCAACGACGCGAAGCCGTGTCACCGCGCCCCCACGTTTTGCGGCAGAGTGGGGGTAAAAGTCCTAAGATTCTGCTAACAATTTTCTGATAAAAACCTCATCCTCGCCCGAAAGGCCGTATGTGTAAGCACCTCTCGCACATTTACGAATTCGACACCTTCCGGCTCGACCCCGCAGAACGCCTCCTGACGCGCGACGGCGAGGCCGTGCCGCTGACGCCGAAGGTCTTCGACACCCTGCTGACGCTCGTCAGGAATCAGGGTCACGTCGTCCGCAAGCAAGACCTGATGAACCTCCTCTGGCCGGACAGCTTCGTCGAGGAGAGCAGCCTGACGCAGAACATCTCGCTGCTCAGGAAGGCGCTCAACGGCGGGCCGGCCGACCGGCAGTACATCGAGACGGTGCCGAAGCTCGGCTACCGCTTCGTGCCGCAAGTGCATACCGTGTGCGACGAGGGCGACGAGGTCGGCGCGGCGGAAGCGGCGACGCCCCCGCCCGCCGAACCCGCCGACGTGGCGGAAGAGGCGCGGCGGCACGCGGCCGCGCTCTCGCACGCGCTGCGGCCGCGGCGCGGCGCGGCGCGGCGGCGCTTCGCGCGGCCGGCGCTGCTCGCCGCGTGCGCGATGCTCGTCGCCGCGGTCGCCGGCCTTTACCTGTGGCGCGCGCGCGGCGCGCGTGATGGGGGCATCGAAGGGGTCGAGTCGGTGGCGGTGCTGCCGTTCAAGATGGTGGGCGGCGGGGGCGAGTCGGAGTTGCTCGGGCTGGGGATGGCGGACGCTCTGATCCTCAGGCTCAGCAGCCTCGAGCGCCCGCGGGTGCTGCCGACCAGTGCCGTCTACAAATACACGGGCGGCGCGGGCGACGCCCTCAGCGCGGGCCGCGAACTCGGCGTGGACGCCGTGCTCGACGGGACGGTGCAGCGCGCCGGCCCGCGCGTCCGCGTCACGGCGCGGCTCGTCCGCCTCAGGGACGGCCGCGCCCTCTGGGCCGGGACGTTCGACCGCTCTTACGAAGACATCTTCGCCCTTCAGGATTCGATCTCGGGGCAGTTGGCGGCCTCGCTCGTGCCGCGCGTCGCCGCAGGCGCGGCCAGAAACCTCCCGGCCAAACAGCTCACGAAGAGCACGGAGGCTTACGAGTTGTACCTGCTCGGGCTGAACTTCTGGAGTAAGAGGACGGTGGACGGTTTGACGAAGGGCATGCAGTACCTCGGCGAGGCGGTCAACAAAGACCCGGACTTCGCCCTCGCCCACGCCATCCTCGCCGACTGCTACTACCTGAACGCCATCCGGAGGTACAACATCGTCCCGACCGAGGAGTCTCTGGACAGGGCGCGGAAGGCGACGGCGCGGGCGCTGGAACTCGACGACACGGTGGCCGAGGCCCACACCGTCATGGCCGGGCTCAAGACCTTCGAGAGAGACTACGCGGCCGCCGCCCGCGCCTACGACCGCGCGCTGAGTTTGAACCCGAATTACGCCGTCGCCCTCGTCAGGTTCGGCCACTTCTGCTTCGCGCAGGGGCGGCTGGCGGACGCGCTTCAGGGGATGCGGCGGGCGCGCGAGCTCGACCCTTTGTCGCCGACGACCAACGGCGCGCTGAGCTTCATGCTGCTGATGTCGCGCGACAAGGGGGAGGCTTTGAAGTACGCCCGCCGCGCCTACGAGCTGGAGCCGGACGCCTTCGAGCACCAGACCACGCTCGGCGAGGCTTACATAGCGAACGGCATGTTCGACGAAGGCATCCGGATTTTTCGCGGGCAGGCCGCCCAGAACCCTTCGCTGTCGCGGCAGTTCCTGATCTACGCGCACCTCGCGGCCGGGCGGCGCGAGGAGGGCCGCGCCATGCTCGAAGAGTTCCTGCGTTCGCCGGACAGCGCCCGCGCGCCGCGCTACAACTTCGCCATTTTCTACGCGCTGCTGGGCGAGAAGGAGACGGCCATCGGGTACGTGGGGCAGGTGCTCCCGAACCCTTACAACCTCGCGATGCTCAGGTTCGACCCGCAGCTTGACGCCCTGCGCTCCGACCCGCGCTTCGACGCCACGCTGCGCCGCCTCGAAGACAAAGTGCGGCGCGACGCCCCGCACGCGATCCGTAACCAGTAAGGCCGTCGAGCGGCCGTCACGCGCGGCGAGGGCCGCGCGGGTTGTCAATCACAACCCGCGCGGCCCTCGCCGCCGCCGCTGTCGAAATCCGGGCCGGGACGCTTCAGCCAATCGCCTCCGAGAGCGGGCGCCCGTTGACGAAGACACTCACCCTCTTCACGCCGGGGAACTGCCGCGCCGTCTCTTTAATCTGCTCCTCGATGCGCGGCACGTCGCAGACGCCGGCGACCGGGAGCGTCCCCGTGATGCGAATCGTCGCCGTCCCGCGGCGGAGCGTCACGCTCCTGACCCTCAGCCCCTCGCCGCGCCAGTAGTTGCTCAGCCCGCCCTCGTACTCCCGCGGCAGCGACAGCAACTCTTCGACCGCGGCCCGCAAAGGCGCGCGGCCCGCTTTGACGGCGCGAGTCACGGGCACGAGGCTGTCGTCGCAGCCGATCTTGCGGCCCCGCTTCCCCGCGTCGTCGAGGGCGACGAGAAAGACCTTGACCTCGCGCGGCGCGACGGCCGCGGCCGCGCCGCCCGCGACGAAGAGCGCGCAGAGCGTGGCGGCGAGCGCGCGCGGTAAACTCTTCCACATACTCCCTCCCTCCGCGAGCGCCTACGAGACGGTGAAGCTCGCCGACTTCTGATCCTTCTGCTCGCCGCCTTCGTTGAGCATCATGACTTCGACCTTGTACTTGCCCTTCGGCCAGCCGGTGGGCGGCGGCGTGAAGGTGAAGGTGGCCGTGCCACTGCCGGCGAGGTCGAGCGTGTTCTCAAGGCCCGGGATCGGCCCGCTCTGCTCGCCCTCGACCTCTTCGATGGCCAGCCGGCCCGTGACCTTGACCTTGTCGGGGACGTTCGAGACGGTGGCGACCGCGTAGACCGTCTCGCCCTCGGCGAAGGTGTTCGTCGGTGCGTTCGCGTCCTTCGTCTTGCCCAGCTTGAGGTCGCTGATGTTGGCCGTCGAGGCGCTGTAGTTGCAGGCGAGGGCGGCGAAGATCAGCACCCCTAGCCCGAACGCGAGAGAACGTTTCTGTGTGCGCATTTCGGTTTCTCCTTATTTCGTCGAGAGAGGTTTCGGCAAAGACGAAAGCCGCGGGCGACATGTCAAACTCCCCTGAGCCGGTGATGCCCCGCGGTCGGTGTGTCGGTATGAAGTTAACGAGACGGGTTTGAGATTAAGAATCTCTTCGTAAACGGGAAGTATGGTGAAAAGCCGGGCGAGTATACATGAGTGAAGGTTTATTACAAGCTTTTATTTCACCGGCCGGCGGGCGCGGCGGCGCGCGGGCGAGTCGGTTGAAGCCCACGCTTTCGGCCGGCGTCCGGCCTTCTGGCGTCGCGCTTCCGGCCCCTTGTATACTTACGCGCGGACGAACTTTTCCGGACGGGTGGGGGGGTTGCGCCGTGTTCTACGCCGCCATCATACTCGCGCTGACGCTGGCCGCGGCCGCCGGCGTGCTCTTCTTCTACGTGATGTTTCTCGAAAGCAGGGGCCGCCAGTTGAAGCGGCGCGTCGCCGAGCTGGAACGCCTCAACGCCGCGCTGCGCGAAGAGTTGTACGGCGCGCCGCCGGAGGCCGGGCGCGAGGACGAGCGCGAGTCGTGGCCCGAAGTGATAGACGAGGGCGGCGGGCTCTCGCTGAACTGAAAAAGTTTGGGAATTATGTCTTTGACAAACCTCACTTTTTAAGGGTCTTCCTTCCTCTTTCGGCTTACCCTTCAGACTATAGCACCAGACACGAAAGGGCCGCGCGAGCGCCCCGCCGACGCCCGCGCGGCCCCTCGCGCGTCCGCCTCTGGCCGAGAGCGGACGCGCCGGAGATGCGCTGCCCCCCATCTCAACCGGACGCCGGACGGCGCATCATCCCATACGGGGGCGTTAACTCTCACACGCGCCCGGCGAACTCCCACCCGCGAGCCTGTAACTCACGCACGCGCCGCACGAATCGAGACAGTGCGCGCGTCAATCGCCATACGCACGCGTGAACCCGCGCGGTGCGTGCGAGAATCGAGAGCCGCACGCGTACAGCCGAGGCCGGTGCGGCGTGAAGCGTGCCGGTGCGGGCGAAACCGGGGCGGTGCGGGGAAAAGCGAGCCGGTGCGGGCGTAGAGTCGAGCCGGTGCGGGCGTGAATCGGAGCCGGTGCGGACGAAATCGCCGCCGGTGCGCGCCAGAGCCTGCCGGTGCGCGCAGAATCGCCGCCGGTGCGGGAAAATTCGCGCCGGTGCGGATGAGAGCGTGCCGGTGCGTGCGCAATCACCGCCGGTGCGGGTGAAAGCGTGGCGGTGCGCGCGGAATCGAGGCCGGTGCGGGGAAAAGTTAGCCGGTGCGGGCGGAATCGAGGCCGGGGCGTGTGAGAGAGCGCCGGTGCGGGCCGATGGGTTTGTCGAAGACGTAATTCCCAAAAGTTTCGGGTTACGAGCTTCGAGTTAAAAACGGAAGCCCGGCCGTGGGGGAGGGCGTTGAGCTTCAACGGAGCGTCAACGCCCTCCCCCACGGCCGGGCTTCCGGCCGTCGCCCTTAACTTTTTATCTCGGCCGGGGCGCGTCCGCGCCGGGCGGGACGACCCAGAGTTCGGTCGCGCCGGTGGGGCGCGAGCCGCCGTTGACGGTGACGAGGCGGCCGGCCTCGACGCCGCGCTGGTTGACGAGGTAGTCGCGGGCGCGGTCGGCGCGGGCCTGCCCGTCGCCGTAGCGGGGACGGCTGCCGCCGTAGCCGATGATGTAGCCGCGCGCGCCGGGGCTGTTCTGCAACTCGATGGCGAAGAGGTCGAGGCGCGCCTTCTCGTCGTCGCGCGCGATCTCGCCGTACTCGGTGCTGGTCGCCACGGGCGGGGCCGGCAGCGACGACTGGCACGAGGCGCGGCATTCGAGGTTGTAGCCCTCGACCTCGACCGTCGCCGTGATCTGGCGGCCGCCGAGGCCGGCCGTGTCAACGGTGATCGAGGGCGTGCCCTGCCCCGAGAGGATCGTGCCCTCGGAGACGCGCCAGTTGTAGACGGGCGTGACGCCGGCCGTGCCGCCGCTCACCGAGGCCGTGAACGTGATGGGCGCGCCGGTCTGCGTCACGTCGGGGCAGTAGATCGAGACGTTCGGGCAGACGGGGCGCGGCGGCGGGCAGGTGCGCACGACGACGCGCGTCGAGGTGAAGGCCGTGCAGAGCGGGTCGCCGCCGGCCGGGCCGCTCTCCAAAGTGACCGAGGCCGTGTAGACGCCGGGCCGCGCGTCGGTCAAGTCCCAGACCACGTCCGTGCCCTCGATCGTATCGGTGCGCCCGCCCGAGACCGTCCAGCGGTAGCGCAGGGGGTTGCCGTCGGGGCTGAAGCCGGTCGCGCGCAGCCGGACGCGCGGGTTGGCGACCGACTCGGAGTCGGGGCAGAGCGTGACGACCTGCGTGTCGGCGTCGAGCTTGATGGTGGGCGGGCGGGGCGTCGGGCCGGGCTGCGCGCCCGTCTGCTGCCGGGCGTGCGAGGAGCTGTGGGCGAAGGCCGCGGCGACGAGGAGCAGCCAACCGAGGACGACGGCGGGGCGCGTACGTGGAAGCATCTTCCCACTCCTTACTGTGTTATCTGTGTTGTCCGGCACAGGGTAAACCAAAACCGGGCCTGCCACAACGGTATTCTGACAATTCCCCTAAACGGCCAATCGTCCCGGATTTCCACCCCGGCCGCCGTCTGCTACCCTGTGGGCGCGACGCGCGGGGAGGTGCTGACGTTGGCGGGCGCTGAGGTCGAGGTGAGGGGGTCGCCGATTCACGGGCTGGGCGTGTACGCGCGGCGGGCCTTCGAGGCGGGCGAGGTGGTGCTGCGCTGGGACACTTCGCGGCGGCTGAACGCGGCCGAGGCCGCGTCGCTGCCCGAGGGGGAGCGCCGCTACACGCACCCCTTCGACTCGGAGACGACGCTCCTCGTGCAGCCGCCCGAGCGCTACGTCAACCACAGTTGCGACAACAACACCGTGGTGCGAGACTTCTGCGACGTGGCGGTGCGGCGCATCCCGGCGGGCGAGGAGGTGACGAGCGACTACGCGGCGGACGGGTCGGGGTCGCGGTTCGTCTGCGCGTGCGGCGCGCGCGGCTGCCGCGGGGTCGTGGGCTGACGAGAGAAGCAGACCGCCGCCGTCGGGAGGCGCCTGCGGCGGCCGGCATTAAGGAGAACCTTCGCGATGGGAACCCTCGGCCACAACATGGCCCGCGCCCCCGTGGAAGCGTGGGAGTTCTTCGTCGCCCTCGTCGTCAACGCCGTCTTCCTCGGGCTGCTCGCGCTGCTGCTCTGGTTTCTGGACGGGCCGGCGCTGGCCGCGCGCCTCGCGAAAGGTTACGCGCTGCTCTGGTGCGTCACCGCCTTCACGGCCGTCTCGGTGGGCATGATTCAGGCGATGCTCGGCCTCGACGTGAACGACAACTTCGACCTGTACGTCGCGCCGGGCGTCGCCTTCGGCCTCCTGCTGACGACGTGCTGGTCGGCCTTCGCGGCGCTCGCCGTCGGGGGCCTCGCCGCCGGGCTGACGCCGTGGCCCGCGCTCGCGCTCCACTTCGCGGGGTTCCTCGCGGCCTTCGTCGGCTGCTGGGTGATCTCCTCGTTCTATCAGGGATACCTCTACAAGACGATCAACCTGCCGCTCACGCTCGTGAGCTTCATCGTCTTCGCGGCGTGGCCCGCCGCGGCCCGCGCGCTCTACGGGTGGTTCTTCGCGCTTTTCTGAAGCGGCCGAAGGGAGGGCCAGCAGATGAGTTCTCAAGACCCGCGCGGCGAAGGGGCACGCATAACTTTGGCCGAGGCTCTGGCGCAGTTGCCCGGCCCCGGCGGCGAGCGCTTCGCGAAAGTCTTCGGGCACGGCAGCCTCGCCGTAGAGATTTTCGCGCCGCGGGGTCGCGACACGCAGCAGCCGCACACGCGCGACGAGTTGTACGTCGTCGTGAGCGGCAGCGGCGAGTTCCTGCGCGGCGACACGCGCCACCCCTTCGCGCCCGGCGACGTGCTCTTCGTCCCCGCCGGCCTCCCCCACCGCTTCGAGAACTTCACCGCAGACCTCGCCGTCTGGGTCTTCTTCTACGGCCCGGAGGGAGGCGAGGGATAGAAGGCGCGAGGCGTTGACGTTCCGCGCGCCGGCCCGCCGCTTTCATCCGGCCGTCCGCCGGAGAATGTTTTTACCTGCCTCCGCCCTCTCACCCGGCGCCACTTAAAACACGAAGGCCCGCGTCCGAGCAGTTCGGCGCGGGCCTTCCGGGTCAGGCGCGGGGATTCTTCTTCGACTCTTCTTCAACGCTGCGGCGGGGCGGGCGGCGGGGGAGGCGGCAACGCGCTCGAACTGCTGACGGCCGCCGCGCCCGACTCGAAGCGGACGTTGCCGTTGACGCCCCTGAAGTTGATCGGCGCGCCGCCCGCGCCGAAGCGCGCGCGCATCCGCGAGTGGCCCTCGCGCTCTTGCATCGTCACGTTCGGCACGTCGAGCGTCATCTGCCCGTTGTGCCCCCTCACTTCGAGGTCGGCGTCCACGCCCGTCTTGAGGAAGACATCGACGTTGCCGTTGACGCCCTTCACCTCGATGCCGTCGGCCCCGAGCCGCGCGACGCCGAACTTCACGTTGCCGTTGACGCCCGCGACCTCCGTGCGCCCGGCCGACTGCGCCACCTCGACGCGACCGTTCACGCCCGTGACCCGCACCGAGCCGTCGACCTCGCCCACCTCGGCCGGGCCGTTGACGCCCCGGAGCGTGACCTCGACGCGGCGCGGGACGGTCAGCACGACGGCCACGCGCGTCTCGCCGCGGCCCGACAGCCAACGCCAGAAGCCGCCCTCGTTCCCCTCGCCGCGCACGACCAGCTCCGACGGCGTGTGCTCGACGACGACGCGCCGGCCGCCCTCGGCGTTGCCGCCCGCGTAGGTCACGCGCACGTCGGCCGAATCGGTCTCGGCCGTGTTGACCTCGACCGAGCCGTTAATGCCCCGCACCTCGACGAGCGCGCCCGGTTCGAGCGGGTAACTGCGCTGCGTCTCGTGGCCCACGGGCGACCTGTCCGCGCCTTTGAAGCGGTTCACCTGCCGCCCGACGAAGAAGGCGGCCACGATCAGGAGGATGGCGACGAAGATACGACGTTTCATGTTCTCAACCTTTTTTTCGGGGGAAACGACCGCGCCCTCCGGGCCGGCGGCCTGCCGCTACTGCTTTAACGTCCAGTCAGGAGAACGACGGGGGCCGCGCCGAGGTTCGGAAAAAAGCCGTGAACCGAGAAACAGCCGTCAGTTCCTCGTCTTTACTGACGACTGACGGCTGCCTTTCCGATTCACGGCTTTTAAAGTTCTCTCGCGATTTCGGCGGCGACGCGGGCGTTGTTCTCAAGGAGGGCGAGGTTGGCGCGCAGCGTCGCGCCGCCGCTGCGCCAGCTCATGTGGGCGAGCAGGAAGGGCGAGAGGTCGCGCCCGCCGACGCCGCGCTCCTCGGCCACCCGCAGCGCCTCGGTCAGGGACTCGCGCAGAAGCTCTTCGGGGACTTCGACGGCCGACGGCACGGGCACCGTCACGAGCAGCGCGCCTTCGAGGCCGAGGCGGTCGCGCGCCCGCGCCAGTTCGGCCGCCTCCGCCGCCGTCTCGCAGCGCACGTCCACCGCCAGCCCGCTGCGGCGCGTGTAGAAGGCCGGCATCTCGTCCGTCCCGTAGCCGACGACGCCCACGCCGTGCGTCTCCAGCCACTCGCGCGTCGCCGGCAGATCGAGCACCGACTTGGCGCCCGCGCAGACGACCGTCATCGGCGTGCGCGCGAGCTCCGGCAAATCGGCCGACACGTCCGGCAGCTCGCCGTGGTGCACGCCGCCGACGCCGCCCGTGGCGAAGACCCGCAGGCCCGCGCGGTGCGCGATCCAGAGCGTCGAGGCGACGGTCGTCGCGCCGTCCCACCCGCGCGCGACGGCCGCGGCCAAGTCGCGGCGCGAGAGCTTGCGCACGCCCTCGCGCTCGGCGAGGCGTTCGAGCTGACGTTCGTCGAGGCCGACGCAGAGGCGGCCTTCGAGGACGGCCACCGTCGCCGGCACGGCGTCGTGCTCGCGCACCACCTGTTCGAGCCGGCGCGCCGTCTCAAGGTTCTGCGGCCGCGGCAGCCCGTGCGCGATCACGGTCGATTCGAGCGCCACCACCGCGCGCCCCTCGCCGAGCGCCGCCCCCACCTCTGCGCTTATTTCCAACAGGCTTCGGTCGAGCATAAAGAGAAGTAGACAGTAGTCAGTAGTCAGTAGTCAGTAGTCAGTAGTCAGGAGGAAGAGCTTCGGCAATGAATCGTCAGGGCGTCGGCGTCAGCCGTCGCAGCGCGGAAGCGCTACCGACTACCGACTACTGTCTACTGTCTACTGCTTTATCAATTCTTCGTCGCGCTGCGCGCGCTCCTCTTTGAGGAGCGAGCCCTCGTAGGTGACCTCGCCGGCGAGGGTGTCCATGACGGCCTTGGCGAAGCCGAGGATGGCGGGGCCTAAGACGACGCCGGGCAGGCCGAAGGCGTAGACGCCGGCCACCAGCCCGACGAGCATCCAGTAGAAGTTGAACGCCTCGGTCTGCTGCGAGGCGAGCAGCGGGCGCAGGAAGAGCGACGAGCCGACGGTGACGGCGACGCCGACGGCGAGGTAGAGGCCGGCCGCGAGGGGGTCGTCGCGGAAGACGAGCAGGTAGACGCTGACGGGGACGTAGACGGCCCACACGCCGAGGAGCGGGAAGAAGCCGACGAGGAAGGCCGCCAGCGCCAGCGCCACCGCCAGAGGCACGCGGAAGGCGAGGTTGCAGGCGAGGATGACGAGCGCCTTCACGCTCTGGTCGACGAAGACCGCCCACAAGGCCCCGCGCAGCGCGCCGCCGACGTTCGTCCCCAGACGCTCGTAGAGCGGCAGGAACTCGCCCGGCACCCGCAGCTTCACGTAAGCCGTCAGCTTGGTGCGGTGCGTGAGGACGTAGAAGACGGTGAAGAAGAAGACGGTGGCCGAGGTGAGCAGCAGCGCCGCGCCCTCGCGGAACTCCTCGAACAGTTTGGCCGAGCGCACGAGCAGCTCGGAGAAGGCCGTCTGGAGCGTCGCGCGCGTCTGCTCGTAGCCGACGCCGAGGTAGCGCGAGAGCGAGCGGCTGATCGAGTCGGCGATCTCGTCGCGCCGCGCCGTCACGCCCTGCGTGTAGTCGGACAGCTCGTGCCAGCCGAAGCCGACGACGGCGACGAGCGGGACGATGATGAGCGAGATGGTCACGAAGGCGCTGCCGGCCCGCGCGCGCAGGCGGCGCTCAAGCCACGCCTGCACCGGCACGAGGTAGGCCCCGGCCACCGCCCCGAGCAGCAGCGCCACGAAGACCTTGCCCACGAGCAGCGCGAAGAGCACCAGCGCCAGAAGCGTCGCGGCGGCGTAAACCACCAGCCGCTTGGCCTCGCCCACGGTCAACTCGCCGACGCGTCTTTCGTCGCCCGAAGACATGCACGAACTCTAACACAGCCGGGGTTGGAGGTTGGAGACCGAGGGCCGGAGGCTGTCGGAACCCGGCCGCTTCTCACCGGCCCCCGGCCTTGAGCCGCTACCTGATGCGGACGGTGAAGGAGACGCTGCCAGAGGTGCCGGCGGGCATCGAGCCGGTCAGAGTCCAGCTGACGTAGGTGACGTTGGGGTCGAAGGTGCCGGGCGCGCCGCCCGGCGCGTACGCGGCCGAGGGCGACCACGGCGGCGCGGGGGCCGGGAACGGGATGGCGTCCGAGTAGTGGCGGGCGTTACCGGCCGCGAGCGTGAGGCCCGTCGTGCCGGGCGCGAACGACATCGAGCCGACCTTGAACTCGGTGCTGCGGACGATGAGGCTGTTGGCGCCGTCCACGCTGAAGGGGATGATGTCGTAGAGCGTGATGCCGGTCGCGGCGCGGCCGCCCGTGTTGGTGAAGGTGATGGTGTAGGTCAGCTCCGTCCCCGGCGTCTGGCGCTGCGACTCGCAGTTGGCCGGGCTGGTGCAGGACTTGACCAACTGGAGCGAGGGCGGGCCGACGACCGTCACGTCCTCGCCCGCCGAGGAGGCCGGGTCGTAACCCGCCGTGGCCGTGCCGGCCGGGACGGCGCGCGCCGGGTCGAGGTAGACGGCCGCGGCCGGGTTCTGGTGCGTGCCGCTCGTGCCGGCGGCGACGGCGACCGCGAAGGTGACGCGCACGCTGGCGCCGCCCGGCACGGTGAACTGGCTCCACGCGGGCACGGCCGCCCCGGCGGCCGGGTTCGTCGTCGAGGGGCGGGTGGCCCCGCCCGTGAAGGTGACCGAGGTGGTCGAGGCGTAGGTGAAGCCGGCCGGGAGCGTGTCGGAGACGGAGAGCTGCGTGGCCGCGCTGCGGTTCGCGGCGTTCGAGACGAGGATGCTGTAGGAGGCGGTCGTCCCCGACGCGCCGTTGTTGACGGTGGCGGTCGTCGTCGTCTTCGTCACGGTGAGCGCGGGCACGCACTGCGCGCCGGAGCTGACGCCGGGAACCTGCGCGGCGGTGACGGCGAGAATCTGGCCGCCCGCGCCGTCGGCCGAGCCGTAGGTGGAGAGCGAGGTGGTGGTGACGCCGTGCGCGCCGCCGGAGACGTTCACGCCCGCGCCGCCCGTGTGGGCGACGAAGCCGCCGCCGCC
>DATMVI010000359.1:0-3066 GCA_035563275.1 Pyrinomonadaceae bacterium | reverse complement strand
CCCCGCGCCCGCGCGGCCGCCGCGCCGCCGCGCCGCGACGACGTGAGCGCCGACATCGCCCTGCTCGATTACAGGTTCCCCGACATGGAGTACCTCAACGCCGCGCCGCCGCGCCGCGAGCAGGCCGACGAGGAGCTTTTGCAGATCGCGCAGCGCGTCGCCGAGAAGTGCAAGGAGTTCAACGTGACGGGGCAGATCAAACACATCTGCCCCGGCCCCGTCGTCACCACCTACGAGTTCAAGCCCGACCCCGGCGTCAAGTATTCGCGCGTCACCGGCCTCGTCGACGACCTCTGCATCGCGCTCGAAGCCGAGTCGGTGCGCATCGACCGCCTGCCCGGCAAGCCGCACGTCGGCATCGAGGTGCCCAACCCCGAGCGCGAGACCATCTTCCTCAGGGAGGTTCTGGAGTCGCGCCAGTTCCGCGAGTCCGACTCGAAGCTGACGCTCGCTCTGGGCAAGACCATCGACGGCATCAACTACGTCGCCGACCTCACGCGCATGCCGCACCTGCTCATCGCCGGCGCGACCGGCACCGGCAAGTCGGTCTGCCTCAACTCCCTCGTCGTCTCGATCCTTTATAAGGCGCGGCCCGACGAGGTGAAGTTCATCATGATCGACCCGAAGCGGCTGGAGCTCGGCCTCTACGCCGACATCCCGCACCTCTCCACGCCGATCATCACCGAGCCGAAGAAGGCTTCGAACGCGCTGAAGTGGGCCGTCTCGCAGATGGAGCAGCGCTACAAGCAGCTCGCGCAGTGGGGCGTGCGCAACATCGACGGCTTCAACGCCGAGGTCGAGCGGCGCAACAACGTCCTCGACTTCGACGAGGAGGGCCGCCCGCACAAGACGCTCCCCTACATCGTCATCATCATCGACGAGCTGGCCGACCTGATGATGACCTGCGGCTCCGATGTCGAAGAGGCCATCACGCGCCTCGCGCAGATGGCGCGCGCCGTCGGCATCCACCTCGTCCTCGCCACGCAGCGCCCGTCGGTCGATGTCATCACCGGGTTGATTAAAGCCAACTTCCCCTCGCGCATCGCCTTCCGCGTCTCGTCGAAGGTCGACTCGCGCACCATCATCGACTCGAACGGCGCGGAGCAGCTCCTCGGCCGGGGCGACATGCTCTTCCTCCCGCCCGGCACCTCGCGCTTGGTGCGCGTCCACGGCGCGTACCTCGACGAGGGCGAGGTGGCGAAGGTGGTCGCGCACATCAAGGCGCAGGGCGGCGAGCCGGTTTACGACGAGACGATCACGCAGTCGGAGGAGGAGGCCGCGGGCGCGGACGGCGAGGGCGGCGAGCGCGACGAGCTGTTCGAGCAGGCGCTGCGCATCTGCTGCGAGATGAAGCGCGCCTCGACCTCGGTCTTGCAGCGGCGCCTGCGCATCGGCTACGGCCGCGCCGCCGCCATCCTCGACGCGATGGAGCGCGAAGGCTTCATCGGGCAGGCGGACGGCTCGCGCCCCCGCCCCGTCCTCGCCCGCGCCTTCGAGACCGTCAACCACTGGGACGACATCCGCGAGCCGGGCGACGAAGAGGACTTCTAAAGACAGAGGGGCGGCGGCCGTTAAGGGTGTGAGTCGGGCCGGGCAGCGGCGTGCGGCAGGCGCTTGCGACGTGACCCGCCGCACGTCTCTCTAACTCCGAAGCGCGCCGTTCCGGTTAAGATTCTAACGACTTTCGGCGTCCGCGCCGGCGCCGAACGACCTTTTCCCAACCCGCCTCGCCACCCGACAATATTTCGACAACTTTTCCACAGTTTCTGTGGAAAACCCTGTGAATATCCGGCCTTTCCGCGTTACAAGTTTCTGAATTATTTAGACTTCTAGCATTTTGCACACGACCGCGGCACAAACCCACCACCAGTCACAAATCATTTGCGACAGCGGTTTAGCCCCGTGAAGCGAACCTACTTTGTTAAGCTCCTCAACTGTTTCCTTATGTGCTGCGCCGCGGCCCTCGCCCCGCCCGCCTGCGTCAAATTGCCCCGCCGCGCCCCGCTTCCCGCCGTCGCCGAAAATTCGGCGCAGCCCGCCGATGCCCCGCGCCTCGACCTCAACCGCGCCACGCGCGAAGAGTTAGAAAAACTACCGGGCCTCGGGCCGGCGCTGGCCGCGCGCGTCGTCGAGCACCGCGAGCGGCACGGGCCGTTCCGTCGCGCCGAGCACCTTCTGCTGGTGCGCGGCATCAGCGAGCGCCGCTTCCGAGAGCTGCGCCACCTCGTCACGGTGGAGCCGGGCCGCCTTGACTGAACTCGAAGCATTGCGGCGCGCCGCGCGCGAAATCTTTGACCACGTTTTAAAGAGCGTGGACGCGCGGCGCGCCGTTCTCGACGCGGTCGAGTTGCGCGGCGGCCGCCTGCGCGTGGCCGGCGAAGACTTCGACTTGGGCGAGCCGCCCGCCGCCGCCGTCTACTGCGTCGCGCTCGGCAAGGCGGCGGGCGCGATGGCCTCGGCGCTCGAAGAGAGGCTGGGGCCGCGGCTCGGGGCGGGCGTGCTGTCGGGGCCCGTGCGCGACGGGCGTCTGTCGGCGCGCTGGCGCGTCTTCGCGGGCGGTCACCCGCTGCCGAACGAGGCGAGCCTCGCTTCGGCGCGAGCCGCCTTCGAGTTGCTGCGCGAGGCCGACGCGCGGCGCGCGCTCGTGATCTTTCTCGTCTCGGGCGGCGGCTCGGCGATGATGGAGTGGCCGGGCCGCGACGACCTGACGCTCGAAGACCTGCGCGAAGCCAACCGCGTTCTCGTCTCGTGCGGGGCGACCATCGCGGAGGTCAACGCCGTGCGCCGCGCGCTCTCGGCCGTGAAGGGCGGGGGGCTTGCGGCGCGCGCCGCGCGGGCCTCGCAGCTCACCCTCATCGTCTCCGACACCGGCGCGGGGCGCGAGGCGGACGTGGCCTCCGGCCCGACGCTCGAAGCCGCGGACGAGATTTCTTACGGAGATGTCGTTAGCAAGTACGGGCTCGCAGGGCGCCTGCCGCGCGCCGTCGTCCGCGCGCTCGGAGAGTCCGGCGGCGCGGGCGCGTCGGGGCCGGACGTGAGGGCGGTGCGCCGCCACCGCGTGCTGCT
>DATMVI010000358.1:0-4536 GCA_035563275.1 Pyrinomonadaceae bacterium | reverse complement strand
GCAGGTCGGGAGTTTCGTCCCCGCCGCGTCGGCCAGGTCGGCCTCGCCGACCGCATCTACACCCGCGTCGGCCTCTACGACCGCATCGGCAGCGGCGAGTCCACCTTCATGACCGAGATGGTCGAGACGGCCGCCATCCTCCACCACGCCACGCCGCGCTCGCTCGTGCTCTTGGACGAGCTCGGCCGCGGGACTTCGACCTACGACGGGCTGGCCGTCGCCCGCGCCGTCCTCGAATTCATCCACAACCACCCGCACCTGCGGCCCCGGACGCTCTTCGCCACGCACTACCACGAGCTGACCGAGCTGTCGGAAATACTCCCGCGCCTGCGCAACCTCCACGTCGAGATCGCCGAGGAGGGCGACGAACTCGCCTTCCTCTACCGCGTCTCTCCCGGCGTCGCCGAGAAGAGTTACGGCGTCTACGCCGCCAAGCTCGCCGGCCTCCCGCGGCCCGTGGTCACCCGCGCCGAAGAACTTTTGAGGGAATACGAGTCCGGCCAAAGCCCGCGCGCCGCCGAGGACGACGCCGAGCCGCTCGAAGACTTCGACGCGGCCGCGTGGGGGCGCGGCGCGCAACTCGCGCAGGAAATACTCCAGACCGACCTCAACTCGCTCTCGCCGGTCGAAGCCCTGATGAAGCTCTTCGAGCTGCGCCGCATGGCCGAGGGCGACGGCGAGTTGAAGGCCCGCAAGACCGCCTGACGCGCCGCGCCTCACCGGAATTTTCATCAACCCGGGACGAATCTGTAACAAGACGCCTGTAACCGCCGGACGCTGAGAGGCGTCTGACGTAATAGGCCGGGCTCTCCCTCGTCGCGGCGCGTCGCCCGCGGGAGGCCCGGCCTAAATTTTTGTCGAAAAGGGGAAGAAAATGAAAAAACTTCTGGGGCTTACGTTGGCACTGGCTTCCATCGGTTTCGTCGCCGCGCCCTCCGAGGCGAAGGCGGCCGAGACGAACCTCTCCCGCGCCGAAACGGCCGCGTCCTACGCGGCCGCGCCGCAGTGGGGCAGGCGCAGACGGCTCAACAGGCGCGTCCGCGTGGTGAACCGGACGCGGCTCGTCCGCGTCGGCCGCCGCGTCTACCGCGAGACCTACCAGATCAGGTACCTGCCCAACGGCCGGACGCAGACGCGTCTCATCCGCCGCGTGCGTGTCCGCTAGGTGTCGACCGCGGGGGCGCGCGGAGGGGGCGGGGGAGTTGATCGAACTCGATCCCCCGCGCCCTCCCCGCGCGCCCGCGTCGAACTTTCTCCGACCCGGCCTGCTTCTCCCGTCAGGCCGGGTCGGTGTGTATCTGGACGCGGGAGCGGGGGACTTCGTGCTCGATGGCGCGCAGCACCCGGACGGTGAGGTCGTGGGCGGCCTCGAAGGTGAGTTCGCGGCGGACGGAGAGGTGGAGGTCGATGAACTTGATGGAGCCGGAGCGGCGCGTGCGCAGGTCGTGGAAGTCTACGACGCCCGCGCCGCGGAAGCTCTCGACGACGCGGGCGATGGTCTCGTCCACCTCGCGCGGCAGGCGGCGATCCATGAGCACGTCGATGGAGTCGCGGCCGACGGCGACGGCCGACCAGATGATGTAGGCCGAGATGACGATGGAGACGAGCGGGTCGGCCGTGCGCCAGCCCGTGAGGGCGACGACGAGCAGCGCGCCGAGCGCCGCCCCGTTCATGTAAACGTCCGAGGCGTAGTGGACGGAGTCGGCCGAGAGGGCCGGCGAGTCGGTCTCGCGCGCGACGCGCTTGAGGCGCGCGGTGAGGAGGATGCTCACCGCGCCGGCGACGAACATCGTCGCCACGCCGACCCACTCCATGCTCGTCTCGTGCGGCGTGACGAGGCGGCGGGCGGCCTCGCGGATGAGGAGGAGCCCGGAGGCGCAGATGGCCGCGGCCTGAAAGAGCCCGGCGAGCGACTCGGCCTTGCCGTGGCCGTAGAGGTGGTCGCTGTCGGGCGGGCGCGCGGCCGCGATGACGGCGAAGTAGTTGATGGTCGAGGCGAAAACGTCCATCGCCGAGTCGAGCAGCGAGGCCCACACGCTGATCGAGCCGGTCAGCCAGCCCGTCGCCGTCTTGATGACGATGAGCAAGCCGGCGGCCAGAATCGAGAGGCGGGCCGCCGACCTCTTCAGCCGCGCCTCGGCCTCGTCGTACGGCACGAGCGGCGCGTCCGTGGCGTTCGTCAGGGACATAAGAAGGTTAAAGCCGTGAACCGTGAAGACAGCCGCCGGCCGCCGGCCATCAGTAAAGGCGAAGAACGAAGAACTGATGGCTGAGGGCTGACGGCTTCTTCCCACGATTCGCGGTCTTCGCCGATTCTAACAAATCAACGGGCCGGCGCGTCAGGGCGCTCCGAGACCTCTGCGAGCAGGTGCGCCCGGGGCCGCAGGGAGACGATGGCGACGCCGGCGAAGATGAGCAGCGTCGCCACCCACGTGCGCGGGTTCCAGCTCTCCTCCGCGCCGAGGACGAGCGGCGCGACCGCGTAGGCGATGAGCGGCTGGAGGTAGATGTAGACGGCGACCGTCGAGGGCGGCGCGTGTTCGAGCGCCCATGCGTTCAGGTAGTAGGCGCCGACGGTCGGCACGAGGATGATGTAGGCGACCGCGAGCCACACGCCCGCGCCGACCTCGCCCAGCGGCGTCTGCGCCAACTGGTAGCCGCCGACGGGCACCGTCACCACGCAGCCGATGATGAAGACCCACGTCATCGCCGTCAGCGCGCCGTAGCGCCGGAAGGCGTCCTGCGTGAGCGCGAGGTACGCGCCGTAGGCGAGCGCGTTTAAGACGAGCAGGAGGTTGCCGAGCGTCTTGTCGCCGGAGAGGTCGGCCCGCAGGGGGTCGATCAGGTAGACGACGCCGGCGGCGGCCGCGGCCGTGCCGAGCGCCGCGCGCGCCGAGAGCCTTTCGCGGCCGAGCAGGACGCCGACGAGCAGCGTGAAGACGGGGATGGCCGTGCCGAGCAGGGCCGAGTTGGTCGCCGTCGAGAGCGCGAGACCTTTGGTGAAGAGGAGTTGGTTGAGGACGACGCCGAGCAGGCTGTAGAGGGCGAAGCGCGCGAGGTCGCGCCGGGGCGGCGTGACGAGCCGGCCCGTCAGCCGGCCGAGCAGGAAGAAGGCGGCGGCCGCGCCCGCGACGCGGAAGGCGACGAGGCCCGTGCTCGGCAGCGCCCGCAGCGCGATCTTGCCGACGACCGGCCACGTCCCGAAGATGACCTGCACGGCGACGAGCGCGACGTGCGGGCCGAGGCCACCTGAGTGCGGATTGCGGGTCGAAGGCCGCGGACTGGAAGACATACTCGTTCGAGAGGAGCGCGGTTCTTATCAACCACGAATCCGCAACCCGCAATCCCCAATCCGCGATCGTCTCAGCTGTACTCGCCGGCGGCCGCGCCCGTGCCCTCGCCGGTGCGCTCCGGCGTGGCGGGCTGCGAGGCGGAGCCCTCGTCCGGGGCCGACGACCCGGTCTCGTGGCCGGTCGGGTCTTGCCCGTGCTGCGAGCCGTACTCCTGACTCTCCGCGTCCGTCTGCACGACGGGCGGCTCCTCGTTCGGGTTATTCGTGCTCACTATGAATCCTCCAAAAATGTGCCGGGGTCGGGCGCCGGGCGACGGGCAAAAACGGACTCTCTTCCCCGCCACCCGGCGCCTAACACCCGGCGCCCGATTTCATGCCAGCAGGTAGAGCGGGTTCTCCAGAATCTTCCTGAGGGTCTGGAGGAACTTGGCGCCGGTCGCGCCGTCTATGACGCGGTGGTCGAAGGAGGCCGTGACGCGCATCATCTGCCTGACGACGACCTCGCCGTCGCGGACGACCGGCTTCGGCGTGACCGCGCCGACGGCGAGGATGCCGCCCTCGGGCGGGTTGATGACGGCCGTGAACTCGTCCACGCCGTACATGCCGAGGTTGCTGACGCTGAAGGTCGCGCCGGTGTACTCCTCGGGCTTGAGCTTGCGCGCGCGGGCGCGCTCGGCGAGGTCGCGCACCTCGCGCCCGATCTGCCCGACCGTCTTCGACTCGGCCCCGCGCACCACCGGCGTGATCAGCCCGTTCTCCAGCGCGACGGCCACGCCGATGTCTACCCGCCCGTAGTAGCGGATCGACTTCTCGTTGAAGGAAGCGTTGACCTGCGGGTGCTGCGCGAGCGCGTGCGCGGTGATCTTGATGACGAGGTCGTTGATGCTGACCTTGTTGTCGGGGTTCAGCTCGTTGAGCTGGCGGCGCAGCTCGACGGCGCGATCCATCTCGACCTCGGTCGTGAGGAAGATGTGCGGGACTGGGCCGAGCGAGGTGACGAGGCGGCGCGCGATGGTGGCGCGCATGGTCGTCAACTGCTCCTCGTGGTAGGGCGCGGCCCCCTCGGCCGCGGGCACGAAGGCGGGCTGCGGCGCGGGCGCGACGGCCGGCGCGGTCTGCGGCGCTTCCGGCTGCGGCTCGGCGGCGGGCGCGGCGGCGGCCTGCGGTTGCTGCGCGCCGCCCTTGATGGCGGCCTCGATGTCGCGCTTGACGATGCGGCCGCCGGGGCCGCTGCCGGAAAGGTT
>DATMVI010000357.1:0-13659 GCA_035563275.1 Pyrinomonadaceae bacterium | reverse complement strand
GACGTAGGTGTGCCACAGTCCGAGGTAGCCCACGCCCGCGGCCGAGTTCGTGATTAGGAGCGAGAGGGCCGTGCAGATGATGAGCAGCACGCCGCCCGACTTCTTCGAGTCGAAGAAGATTCTGAAAGTCTTCGACAGTTTTCTTCTAACGATAGACATCTTCCGGGTTAACCGAACACAAAGCCCCGCGGTTACCGCCCCCTTCCCCGCGCCCCGACGGCGACATCAGACGCGGCGGTAGGGCCGGCCCGCGCCTAACTGTGAGCACCGCCCCCGCCCGGGCCGTGTGGCGCCGATCCATCACACCCCCTCGATTGCGTCATGCGCGCGGAGACTGCCCGCGCCTCCGTCCGACGCGCATAGGCATGACCCCACGGGCCATCGCCGGCCGCAGCCGTGACAGGTCTGCGGCCGGTGAGCCGCACGCCATCCGGTAACGAACACCGCCCCCGCCCCGGACTCGTTGCGCCCGGGGGGGGCGGGCGTCAGCCCGCGCGATTCTCCGAGCGAGGCTCCCGCACCTTGATGCTCGTCTGCCGGATGTTCTTCTGGTGCTGCCGGCGCGAGTAGACGACGACCCACGCTTGATGAAGACCCCCTGCGTGTTGATGCTCAAGCGTCTGGTCGAAATGCTGGCTCAAAGTTCATAACAGGCTCTAGGTCGCTTACCTGTATTCCGTCGTCTCGTGATTTTGAACTCTGCAACCGCGCGAAGTTGCACCACGACCACATCTGGAACCCGACGGTGCTGGCGCGGCACGCGCACTTCTCGGGCGAGCAGGACGACGAGATTGATGCTTGGATTGCGGATCAAAGGTCGAGCGCCGCGTAGATTCGCCTCTGTACAAGCACCATAAAATTTGTGGCCCGTGCGGGTGCTTTGCGACGCCCGCATGGGCCTTTTTTATGAGACCGTACACGTCAAACGCGACGTAAAAATAGTATGAGAAGGCGTAGTGTCCGATAACAATAAAGCAGACACTCTTAGCTCATCTGCTGCGGCTGCGGCGGTGCTATTCCTCTGTTGCCTCGCGCAATGCTTCGAGTTCCGGCAGCATCAGCAAGTCCTTGGGGCGGCCGGCGGCGCGCTTCGAGGCGATCAGCACTTCGAGCGTGAGTACGTCGAAGCTCACGCCGAAGAGTTCCACCGATATGGACGAGTCCAGCGCCGCCGCGTAGTCGCCGACGCCCGCCACCTCGCCGAGCAGGTCGATGTCTCCGAGGTCGGTGGTGAGCGTGAAGTTCAGGCCGTTGCGGAGCGCCTCCTCGTCGAGGCGGAACGGGAGCCCCTCGGGCGCGCCGCGCAGTCGAGGGCGGTGAGGCCGCAGGGCCTCCGCGAGGCGCGAAAGATTCTCCGCGTCGCGCGCGTAGCAGAAGTCGAGGTCGAAGGTGACGTAAGCCGAGCCGTGGATCGTCATCGCAAGCCCGCCCACGATGACGAAGCGCACCCGCGCGCCGGCGAGCGCGGTCAGCGCCTGCTCGAAGTCAATCAAGCGCGCTTCTCCCCGGAGCCCGAGCGCCTGCGGGCCTTCCCGCGCATCGCCTCCAGACCCGCGGCGGCGCGCTGCAAGTCGCGCACGCGCTCCTCCGGGGTCTTACGCAGCCGCTCGACGAGCAGCGTCAGGTCGACGCCGTGGGCGCGCGCCGCCTCGATGCGCCCGCCCGGCGGCGGGTTGAGCAGTCTCTCCTCGGCGCGGTTCATGGCGCTTATTGTATCGCCGCGCACTTGTTTGTTCTAGAAGTTTGTGGCGTCGTGAACGATTGCGAATCAATTTTAGCGCGGAGCACAACCACATCGGCCAACGGCTCTAAAGCATCGAAAATGCGGGAGAATTAGAAGGCCGCAGGGGTTATCGGACGCGCCGGATGCCTCCGCCACATCCTTCGCATGGCGGGCGTCATGCGCGCGCCTTGCCTTGAGCTGATGCTTAGCGGATAGCTCCAGCATCCTGAGTGTGGCGTCACGTCCGTCAGGAAAAATTCCGAATCATTGACGGCGGCTCTACCAGTAGCCGCACCGCTTCCGCGGCCTGCTCGGGGTCGCGAGGCGCGCTATTCGGTACCGGACACGCCGCGCGTTTTAGCGGGCGGCTCCGGCCCCGGCGAGTCCGCCAGCGGGTCGTGCTCGACGGGGGAGTGCGCCTCCGCCCGCTTCGGAAAGAGCAGGGAGAGGACGACGGCCGCCGCCAGCGTCAGCGCGATCACGCCCAGCGAGACGCCGATGGGAATCTTGTAGATGTCGGTCAACAGCATCTTCGCGCCGACGAAGGCGAGCACCGCCGAGAGCCCCAGCTTCAGGTAGTGGAACTTGTGGATGACCCCGGCGAGCAGGAAGTAGAGCGAGCGCAGGCCGAGGATGGCGAAGACGTTCGACGTGTAGACGAGGAACGGGTCCTCGGTGACGGCGAAGATGGCCGGGATCGAGTCCACGGCGAAGATGAGGTCGGTCGTCTCGACCAGCACCAGCACGACGAAGAGCGGCGTCGCCACGCGCTTCGCCACGCCGGAAGCGTCGGCCTGCCGCACGAAGAAGTCCTGCCCGTGGTACTCGTCCGTGACGGGGATGAACCGCTTGACGAGGCGGATGACCGGGTTCGACTCCGGCTCGATGTCGCGCTCGTCCTGCGTCGCCATCCGGATGCCGGTGATGACGAGGAAGGCCCCGAAGACGTAGATGATCCAGTGGAACTGCTTGATGAGGTAGGCGCCCGCCCCGATCATCGCCCCGCGCATCAAAAGCGCCCCGATGATGCCCCAGAAGAGCACGCGGTGCTGGTACTTCGACGGCACCCGGAAGTAGGCGAAGATGAGGACGAAGACGAAGATGTTGTCGACCGAGAGCGCCTTCTCGATGAGGTAGCCGGTCAGGAACTCCGCGCCGGCCTGCGCGCCCATGAAGCGGTAGACGCCGTAGTTGAACAGGAGCGCGAGCGTCACCCAGACGACGCTCCACCCGGCGGCCTCCTTCATCGAGACCTCGTGCGCGTGGCGGTGGAAGACGCCGAGGTCGACGGCGAGCATTAAAAGAACGAACAGGTTAAAACCGACCCACAGCCAGAGCTGATCCATGATGCCCCTTTAATCTCCTTCAGTCTCTTTCGCCGGTGGGCGCGGAAGATGTCTTCTCGGCCGGCGCCACCAGCACCTTGTCGATGCGCTTGCCGTCCATGTCCACGACCTCGAAGCGCAGGCCCTGCCACTCGAAGTGGTCGGCCACGCTCGGGATGCGGCCCATGTGCGACATGACGAAGCCGGCGAGCGTGTGGTAGCCGCCCCGCTCCTCGCCGGGCAGGCGCCCGACCGGGAATATCTCCTTGAACTCTTCCACGGGCAGCGAGCCGTCGAGGAGCCACGAGCCGTCCTCGCGCCTCACCGCCGCCTCGTCGCCCTGCGCCCCGGCCGGCGCGATGTCGCCGACGATTGCCTCCAGGATGTCGTTAGTCGTCACCAGCCCCTCGACGGCCCCGTACTCGTCGACGAGAAGCGCCATGTGCGTGCGCGCGCCCTTGAACGCCTCCAGCACTTGCAGCGCCGAGCGCGAGTCCGGCACGAACAGCGGCCGCCTCATGACGGCCCGCAGGTCGAGCGGCTCGCCCGAGGCGCAGCGCGCGAGAAGGTCTTTGGCCTTCACCACGCCGACGACGTTGTCGAGCGCGCCGAGGCAGACGGGGAAGCGCGAATAAGGGCTCGCCGAGATCTGCGCGTAGAGTTTCTCGGGCGGGTCGTTTACGTTGAGCCACGCGATGTCCGTGCGCGGCGTCATCAGCGACCCGACCCTCCGGTCGGCGAGCTTGAAGACGCTCTCGACCATCTCCTGCTCGGCCTCCAGAATCACGCCCGCCTGCGCGCCCTGCTCGATCAGCACCTTAATCTCCTCCTCCGTCACGGGCGGCTCGTCCGAAGCTTTGAGCCGCAGGATGTGGAGGATGGCCGAGGTCGAGACGCTCAGCACGCTCACGAACGGCGAGGCGACGCGCGCGAGCACGCCCATCGGCCGTGCTACGGCCCGGGCGACGCGCTCCGGGTTGTTGAGCGCGAGCCGTTTGGGGACGAGCTCGCCGACGACCAGAGACAGGTAGGTGATGGCGAGGACGACGATCGCGAGGCCGACGGCCTCTCCGTACTCGGCGAGCGCCGGCACGCGGGCTATCTGTACGCCCAACTGCTCGGCGATGGTCGCCCCGCCGAAGGCCCCGGCGAGGATGCCGACGAGCGTGATGCCGATCTGGATGGTCGAAAGAAATCGGTCGGGCGAGTTCGCCAGCTCAAGCGCCGCCCGCGCCCGCGCGTCGCCCGCCTCGGCCATGCGTTGCAAGCGTGCCTTGCGCGAGGAGACGACCGCCAGCTCCGACATCGCTAAGACGCCGTTGGCGACGAGCAGCAGGAGGATGAACAGGGCTTCAAAAGTGATCGCGGACATGGCGCTGAGCTTTCATTCTTTCGAGGAGACCAAAGCCCCCGAAGTCTAATGGGGCGCGGCCCTTCAGCCGCGCCCCCGGACGGCGGCGACGACTATTACCACTCAGCCACCTTCGGCCGTCTCTCCGGTAGCTTCGGCGGGGCCGGGCGATTCGCGCCCGGCCTCACCACGCTTCTTCCGGCGCGAATTCACTTCGAGCCAGACCAGCAGCCCGAAGGCGACCACGCACATGACAATGATGACGACGATGGATGAATCCATGATACCCCCCCTCCCGGCCCGCGTGAGACTGTCACGCGGGCCGGGCCTTCGGCGAATAAAACGGTGGCCGGAGAAGCCGGGGCCGGAAAGCCTCGCTTCCGCCGGGACGGTGTCTTAACGTCGAGGGCTAAACGGGAGGCGGGCCGCGGTCGGAAGGCCGTGCGACGCTCAGGCGAGAGTAAGCAAGCGGGGTGTTCCCGTCCCACGCCGGCTCGGCCGTGTAGGCCGGCGGGCTGCCGACGAGTGAGCCGGCAGCGCCGGCCGCGTGTGACGACGGAAACTTGTTGCGCGGTTGCCGCGCAGAGGTCGGGTCTAACCTCCGGGTGGCGCCGGTCAGGAAAGGTCGTATGGTGACGCCGACGCCCGCGCGGACGCTCGGCGCGCTCGTCTCCGAGGACTCGACCGCCGGGTAGGCCGGCATTGGCCGCCCGGCCCCGCCCGAAAGGCACGAGATGACGAGCACGCCGACCAGAAGGAGGGCGCGCGTGCGCGCGGCGCGCGGTTCGGGCAAAACTGTGATGAGCTTATTCGTCAGTCAACCCATACTTCTGCCGGTATAGATTCGGTTCCCGACTATACAGTTGTCCGGCAAACAACTGTACGTTATCATACAGCATCTTATCTGCGCACCATAGGGAGGCACTAACTATGGAGAGATACAGGGTGAGCGAGTTGGCACGGCTGAGCGGGGTCGGCCCGCGGACAATCGACTACTACACGAACCAAGGATTGCTGGAGCCGGTCGGCCGCTCCGAAGGCGGGCACCGCTTCTACGGGGCGGACGCGCCGCAGCGCGTGCGCGCCATCAAGGCGTGGCAGGCGTCGGGGCTCCCGCTCCAGCAGATACGCGAGCGGCTCGCCGCGCCGGACGCCGCGGCCGAGGTGCTCACGCACGCCGAGCAGGTGCGCGAAGAGCTGGAGCGAATCGAGCGCGAGGTCGCTGAGTTGGGCGAACAGGTCGCCGGCCTTCCGCCCGCCTCAGACGCGCGCGCCGCGGCCGAGCGCGCCATGCAGGCTTCGATGCTCTGCGCGCTGGCGCTCGCGCAGAAGGTCGCGTCGCTGCTTTCCGACGCGCACATCCCGCTCGCCTGAAGGGGCGGGCGGCTTTCGGCACAAGAACAAGAGGAGACATGTTTAGCTTTAACACGATCAAGACCACCGTCCTGCTGGGAACCCTGACCGCGCTGCTCGTCGTCATGGGCGGGCTGCTCGGGGGCTCCTACGGCATGGTGCTGGGTTTCGTGATCGCGCTCGCCATGAACTTCGGCGGCTACTGGTTCTCCGACCGCATCGCGCTGAAGATGGCCGGGGCGCGGGAAGTCTCGTACGGGGAGGCGCCGGGGCTGCACGACATGGTGGCGCGGCTCGCAGAGGCTTCCGGGCTGCCTAAGCCGCGCGTGGCCGTCGTCGAATCCGACGCGCCCAACGCCTTCGCCACGGGGCGCAACGCGAAGAACGGTCTGGTGGCCGTCACGACCGGCATCCTGCGAATACTTAACCAGAGGGAGTTGGCGGCCGTGCTCTCGCACGAGCTGGGCCACATCAAGAACCGCGACATCCTTGTCAGCGCCATCGCGGCGACCTTCGCCGGCGCCATCACGATGATCGCGCAGCTCGGCCAGTTCGCCATGATCTTCGGCGGGTCGTCGAGCGACGGCGAGGATGAGGGCGGCGGCGGCGGCATCGTCGGCGCGCTGCTGATGATCTTCCTCGCGCCGCTGGCGGCGACCATCATCCAGCTCGCCATCTCGCGCTCGCGCGAGTACGGCGCGGACAAGACGGGCGCGCACGTCGGCGGCGACCCGGAGGCTTTGGCCTCGGCGCTGGAGAAGCTCGAAGCCTACTCGCAGCGCATCCCGTTACCGGTCAACCCGGCCGTCTCGCACCTGTTCATCGTCAAGCCGCTGACCGGCTTCTCGATGCAGAACCTCTTCAGCAGCCACCCGCCCACGCGCGAGCGGGTCGCCCGTCTGCGCGAGCTGGCACGTTCTCGCGCGGTCGGCGCCGGCGGCACGTTCGGCAGGGTGGAGGCGTAAGAGCCTGTGAAGTTGCTTTATAAAGAGGGTGCGGGCCGCGCTCGCACCCTCTTTCCGTCGCGGTACCGACGGCGTTTCATCAGATGGAAGTTTAGCCGCGGGAGTCAATAAATTGTTGAGGACACCGGTGGGGCGTCTGCGCGCCATCGCCATCGTCGAGGGCGTCTCGTACCTCCTGCTTCTCGGGCTCGCTCCGCTACCGCCACACGAGCAACTCTCGCCTCGACCCGCTCGACGCTCGAATCCGCGCGGCGGGCCTCGACGTGGTTGACCTCTACGTCAGCAAGCGCCTGCGTGGATACGTGGACGTGAGCTTCGCGGTGGATAACCCCTTCGACAAACGCTACTACGAGACGCAGAACTTCTTCGAGTCGCGCCTGCGGCCCGGCGACGACCCGGCCGAGCGCATCCACGCGACGCCCGGCTACCCCTTCGGCGTCACCATCGGACTGACCTTCAGGCTCGGTGAGAAGTAGCGACGCTCGCCGACTAAGGCGGGTTAATCACCAATTAATTTAATGACACATAAGCACGTCCTTATGTGTCGCAGAAGGGTCGTCGCCGGCTCTACGGCGGTGACGACCCTTAACATTAGGGAAGTTAGGGCGGCAGAGAGGTGGGGTAGCCTATTCGTTCCGCAGCCAGCCGCGGAGGATGGCGTAGCTCACGATGTCGGTGCGCCCCCTCATGCCGAGCTTCTGCATGGCGTTGGCCTTGTGCGCCTCGACCGTCTTGACGCCGACCCCCGTCTGGGCGGCGATCTCCTTGTTGCTGTGGCCGAGCGCGATGAGGCGCAGCACCTCCTGCTCGCGCGCGCTCAGTTCCGCCGGCGAGGCGGCGTTCGGCTTCGCGCGCGAGCGCGCGAAGCCGCCCGTGATTTTGCCCGTGACGGCCGGGTCGAGGTAGACGCCGCCCGAGGCGGCGGCGCGCACGGCCGCGAGCAGCACGTCCGAGGCGCTCTGCTTGAGCACGTAGCCGGAGACGCCGGCCCCGAGGAGCTGCTGGAAGAAGCCGCCGTCGGCGTGGCGCGTCAGCGTCACCACCTTCACCTGCGGGCAGCACTGCTTAATCCGCCCCGCCGCCTGAAGCCCGCTCATCTGCGGCATGGAGATGTCGAGCACGGCCACGTCGGGCAGGAGCCTGCACACCTGCTCGACGGCCTCACGCCCGTCGCCCGCCTCGCCGACGCACTCCATGTCCGCCTGCGAGTCGACGATGAGCCGCAGGCTCTCGCGCATAATCGCGTGGTCGTCGGCGAGGAAGACCCTCAGCTTGCTCATGGTTCCGTCCCCTCCCCGCCCGGCGAAGGCGCCTGCGCCTCGGCCTTCAGCGGCACGCGGACGAAGACGGTCGTGCCCGCGCCGGGCGAACTCTCGATCTCGAACGTGCCGCCGACGAGGGCGGCGCGCTCGCGCATGTTGACGACGCCCATCCCCTTGCTGCTGCCGGCGGCCACCTCCTCCTCGGGGTCGTAGCCGCGGCCGTTGTCCTCGACGATGAGCGCGACCCGCCCGTCGCGCCGCTCCAAGAGCACGCTGACGTACGTCGCCCCGGCGTGCTTGTGGACGTTCTGCAAAGCCTCCTGAAGTATCCGGTAGAGGTTCGTCTCCACCTCCGGCGAAAGGCGCGGGCCTTCCGCCCCGAAGCCGCGGTACGTGGCCTCGATACGGAAGTGAACGCCCCACTCCCGCACGAAGGTTTCGAGCGCGGCGTCGAGGCCCAACTCTTCGAGGGCGGCGGGCCGAAGCTCCCACGCGAGGAAGTCCACGTCCGAGTTCAGGCGGTCGAAGATGTCTTGCGTCCGCCCGATGTACTCTCGCAGCCGCTCGCGCCCCTCCGACTCGGTCTTCATCAGGTCGATGCTGAGGTGCAGCGCGGCGAGCTGCTGGCCGAGCGTGTCGTGCAGCTCGCGGGCGATGCGGCGGCGCTCCTCCTCCTGCACCGTGACGAGGCGGCGCAGAAGCTCTCTGGCCTGCCCTTCGGCGGCGGTACGCTCTTTGACTTCGGCCAGCAGTCGTCCGGTCAGCTCCCGCAACTCGCCGGTGCGCTCGCGGACGCGCGCCTCCATCTCGTCGTGCGCGCGCCGCAGCGCGTCCTCCAGCTTCTTGCGCTCGGTGAGGTCGCGCGCGATCTTGGCGTAGCCGGTCACCACGCCGCCTCCGTCGCGCAGGGGCACGAGGACGCCGGAGACGTAGAAGCGTGTGCCCTGCTTGCTCACGTGCCAGCGCTCGTCGGCCGCGCGCCCCTCTTCGCGCGCCCGCCGCATCTCGTCTTCGGGCGCGCCCCGCTCGCGGTCTTCCGGCGTGAAGATGAGCTCCGCGAGTTGGCCCACGGCCTCGGCCTCGGTGTAGCCGAACGTGCGCCGCGCGCCCGCGTTCCAAGTCTCGACGCGCCCCTCCGCGTCCGTCGTGAAGATGGCGTAGTCCTCGACGCTTTCGATAACAAGTCGCAGCCGCTCTTCCGAGGCGCGCAGGCGCTCCTCCGTCTGCTTGCGGTCGGTAACGTCGAGCGTCGCGCCGGCCATGCGCACCGGGCGCTTCTCCTCGTCGTAGTAGACGCACCCGCGGTCGTACACCCAGTGGACGCTGCCGTCGGGCCGGCGCACGCGGACCTCTAGGTCGAAGACGCCCGTCTTCATCGCGCGCTCGAAAGCCCGGTCTAACTCCACCACGTCTTCCGGCAGGATGTGTTCGCGGAAAATTTCCGGCGACCACTCCGCGACCGGCTCCGCGTAGCCGAAGATTTGGTTGTGGCGCGCGTCCGTGCGCGCCACGCCCGTCGTCAGGTCCAAGTCCCAGAGGCCGGTCAGCGAGGCGTTGAGCGCGACCTCTAAGCTCTGCTGCGCTTCGAGCAAAGCCTTCTCGGCCTGCCGGCGGCGGGTGATGTCCACGAAGGTCAGGACGACGCCCTCGATGCGGTCTTCCGCCGTGCGGTAGGGCGAGAGCTGCATCAGGTAGGAGCGCCCGTCCGCGGTCTCGACCTCGCGCTCGGCCGTGCGCAGCCGCGCGATGACGCCCTCGGCGTCACTGAGCAGCCCCCCGTAGGCGAGGTTGTGCGTGATGTCGCCGAGCGGGCGGCCCACGTCGGCCGGGATGAGGTTGAAGACGCCGCGGGCGCGCGGCGTGAAGAGCTTGACGCGCAGGGAGCGGTCGAGGAAGACCGTCCCGATCTCGGCCGAGCCCATGAGGTTGCGCATGTCGTCGTTGGCGTGCGTCAGCTCCTCGATCTTGAGCTTCAGCTCCTGATTGACCGTGCGCAGCTCCTCGTTGAGCGACTGCAACTCCTCCTGCGAGGTCTCCAGCTCCTCGGTCGCCGAGCGCAGCTCCTCGTTGACCGACTGTAGCTCCTCGTTGGCGGCGCGCAGTTCCTCGGTCTGCGTCTCGCACTGCTCGACCGTGGCGCGCATCTGCGCGCGCAGCCGCGCGTTATCCTCCTCCACGCGGCGCGCGCCGGCCTCCACCGAGCTGACCGCCGCGGCGCGCGCCTTCTCGGCGGCCTCCGCGGGGGCGTCCCCCCGCTCGAAGAGCACGAGGAAGAAGCCACGCGTCGGGTCGCCCTCGCCGAGCGCGGGGCGGACGGTGAGGTTGACCGTCTCGGTCTGCCCGCCCACCTCGACGACGAGCCCGCGCGCCTCGACGCTCGTCTGGTCTTGCCGGGCTTGGAGGAGCGCCGAGCGCATTTCGAGGCTCAGCTCGGGCCGGACGACCTTGAGCAGGTTGAGTGTCCCCGCGCCGGCCGAGAACTGTAGGTAACGGCCCGCGCGCTCCGTCAGGTGGATGATGTCGTACTCCTCGTTGACGACGACCGAGGGCGCGCCGTACAGCTCCAGCAGCCGCCGGTGCAGTTCGAGGCCGGAGAGGCGCTCGCGCGGGCTCTCGCGGGTCGCGAGCGGGGCCGGCCCCGGCTCCGCTCCGCCTTCGACCCGCAAAGAGGGAGAAAGCTCCTCCGGCATCCTCACGCGGGGCACGACGGCGCGGGCTTGGTAGATGTGCTGCTCCTTGTCGAAGTCCATGAAGAGGTCGCCCGACCCTTCGACGGACTCGCTCGCGCCGAGGAAGAGGTAGCCGCCGGGGTTTAAGGCGAAGCGCATCGTCTCCAGCGCGCGCTTCTGCGCCCCGCGGTTGAGGTAGATGAGGAGGTTGCGGCAGGTGACTAAGTCGAGGTGCGAGAAGGGCGGGTCTTTGGTGATGTTGTGGCGTGCGAAGAGCACGCGCTCGCGCAGGTCGCGCCGGACGCGGTAGCCCTCGCCGTCGCCCGTGAAGAACTGGCGCAGCCGCTCGGGCGACACGTCGGCCACGTCGTTCAGCGTGTAGTAGCCGGCGCGTGCGTGCGCGACGGCCTGCTCGTCGAGGTCGGAGGCGAAGACCTGTATGGCGGGCGGGAAGGGCATCCGGGCGGCGTGCTCCGCCAGCAGCATGGCGACCGAGTAGGCCTCCTCGCCCGTGGCGCAGCCCGCCACCCAGACGCGCACCTGCTCGCCCTCCTCCTTGCCCTCGAACAGTCGCGGGATGACCTTCTCTTCCAGCGCCCGGAAGGCTTCCGGATCGCGGAAGAAGTTGGTGACGCTGATGAGCAGGTCTTTAAGTAGCGCCTGCCCCTCCTCCCCGTGCTCGCGCATGAGGCGCGCGTAGGCGGGCATGTCCGGGAGTTCGTGGACGCTCATCCGGCGGGCGACGCGGCGCAGGACGGTGCCGAGCTTGTAGCCCGAGAAGTCGTGCCCGGTGCGCAGGCGCAGGGTGGTGAAGATTTCGACCAGCGCCCGCTCGTCACCTCCGGCCCGCTCGTCCGCCTCCGAAGAGAGCCCCGGCGCGTCGAGCTGCTCCCTGTAGGCGATGATCTTCGCCGGCATCGCGGCGACGGGCAGCACCTGATCGACGAGCCCCGTCGCGATGGAGTTGCGCGGCATCTCCGAGAACTCGGCCTCCGAGGGCTCCTGCGCGAGCACGAGGCCGCCGTTCTCCTTCACGCGCTTCATCCCCATCGAGCCGTTCGCGCCCGTCCCCGAAAGGATGACGGAGACGGCCCGCGCGCCGTGCGACTCGGCCAGCGTGCGGAAGAAGATGTCCACGGGAGCGCGCCGCTCCTCGAAGCCGGTCACGTCGGAGAGCGTGAGCATCCCGTCGCGCATCGCGAGGCTCTTGTTGGGCGGGATGACGTAGACGCGGTCGGGCTCGACGCGCACCGGCCCCGTCACCTGCTCGACCGGCATCCCGGTGGCCTGTTGCAGCACCTCCGCCAGCTGGCTCTCATACTCGGGCGAGAGGTGGAGGATGACGACGTAGGCCATCCCCGAGCGGGGCGGCACGTGGCGGAAGAACTCCTTGAACGCCGCGATGGCCCCGGCCGAGCCGCCGAGCCCCACGACCAGAAAGTCCCTCTCCCGTCCGCGGCCGGCGGGCGACTCCACGCCCGCACCGTTGCCGCCCGAAGTGTCGCTCATCCGTTCGCCCCCTCTTTTTCTGAAAGCCCCCGGTCTCGACTCCGGCCCCGCGCCGAGGAAAGACACTCGTCGCCGGTCACCTTAACTCCGGCTCGATTATGGGAGGCCGGCCGGGCATGACTCGATGCCATGCTGCGCGCCCCTCTTCCGCGGCGCTCACGACCGGCGGGTTGAAGTAGAGTGTAGTTCAACCGCCCCCGCGTGTGTAATGAATGTTCATTAACGGCGTCAGATCGTATGGCCGCTCGCGTACATAGGTTCTCCGAAGGCCGCGTGTATAGTGGGATTCATTGAACGGCGCGGGACGGCGAGCCGTGAAGGAGGGCGCGGGGTGCAGGGAAGAGACATCGTAGTCATCGGGGCCTCGGCCGGCGGCGTCGAGGCGCTGAGCGTGATAGTCGCGGGGCTGCCGGCGGACTTCCCCGCCGCGGTCTTCGTCGTGCTCCACTCCTCGCCGCAGTCGCCCAACGCACTGGCCGCCATATTCGACCGGGCGGGGCCGCTCCCGGCTCGCTACGCCGAAGACGGTGAGCGCATCGCGCCGGGCCGCATCTACGTCGCCCCGCCCGACCGGCACCTCGTCGTCGAACCGACGCGGGTCAGGCTCACGCGCGGCCCCAAGGAGAACCGCTTCCGCCCGGCCGTAGACCCCCTCTTCCGCTCGGCGGCGCAGGCCTACGGCCCGCGCGTCGTCGGCGTCATCCTGTCCGGCGGCCTCGACGACGGCACGTCGGGGCTGATGGCGGTGAAGCAGCTCGGCGGAACGGCCGTCGTCCAAGACCCGCGCGAGGCGTTGAGCCCCTCCATGCCCCTGAGCGCGCTGGAGCACGTCGAGGTGGACTATTGCCTTCCGCTCCGGGAGATCGCGCCGCAGCTCGTGCGCCTCGCGACCTCTCAGGCGGACGAAGTGGAGGTGCGCGAGGTGTCCGAGAAGGTGGAGATCGAAATCAAAATCGCGAAAGAGGACAAGGCGACCGAGGCGGGCGTGCTGAAACTGGGCGAGCCCTCGCACTACGCCTGCCCCGACTGCCACGGCGTGCTCCTGCGGATGGACGACCGGAAGCTCCAGCGCTTCCGCTGCCACACCGGCCACGCCTACACCCTCGAAGCCCTGCTCTCGGTGATGGACGAGAAGATCGAGGACACGCTCTGGAGCGCGGTGCGCGCCATCGAGGAGCGCGTCATGCTGACGGAGCACGCCGCCTCCCACGCCCGCCAGAGCGGCGGCGACGGGGCCGAATCGGAACTCCTCCGGCGAGCCGAAGCCGCGCAACGCCGCGCCGACCTGATCAGGCAGGCGTTGATGAATCACGCGGGGAACGGAACCGAGGCGGCGGAAAAGCCGGCCGGCGATTAGCGGCGAGCGGAAAAGGGAAGCGTCGAAGACTTCACGGCGTGGTGGCTGACGCTTCGTCCGCCGCGAAATCCATCGTGTCCATGTCTTCGTCGCCGGCCACGGGCTGCCCCAGCAGCTTGAGCCAGAGGAAGCCGGCCGTCCCCGC
>DATMVI010000356.1:0-3324 GCA_035563275.1 Pyrinomonadaceae bacterium | reverse complement strand
AACCATGCCTGCGAACCCTTCACAGTCGAGAGAGTTGTCCGGCGCGGCGCGCGGCAAGACGATGGAGCTGTCGGGCTGGGGCCGCCACCCGCGCGTGCGCGCCGAGGTGGTGCGCCCCGAGTACGTCTCGGCCGTGGACGTGACGCGCTGGGGGCGCGTGCTGGCGCGCGGGCTGGGTCGCTCTTACGGCGACGCCGCGCTCTCGAAGGAGGGCGTCGTGCTCCTGACCGAAAGGCTCAACCGCCTGCTCGACTTCGACGATCGGGCGGGCCTGCTGCGGGCCGAGGCCGGCGTGACGCTCGCCGACCTGCTCTCGGTCTTCGCGCCGCGCGGGTGGATTCCGCCCGTCACGCCGGGCACGAAGTTCGTCACGCTCGGCGGGTGCGTCGCGGCCGACGTGCACGGCAAGAACCACCACCGCGAGGGGGCCTTCGGCGCGCACGTCGAGGCGCTCGAACTCATCCTCGCCGACGGCGCGCGCGCGACGTGCTCCCCCGCGCAAAACGCAGACCTCTTCCGCGCCACCGTCGGCGGGATGGGCCTGACCGGCGTCATCACCGAAGTCACGCTCCGCCTCAAGCCCGTCGAGACCTCGTTCGTCATCGTGCGCCACCACGCGGCGCGCGACCTCTCGGAGTCGCTGGCCCTGCTCGACGACCCGACCTACGACGACGAGTACACGGTCTGTTGGGTGGACATGCTGGCGCGCGGGGCGCGGGCCGGGCGCGGCGTGCTCATCCGGGGGCAGCACGCGCGGCCGTCGGAGTTGCCGCGCGAGTACCGCGCGCTGGAGCCGCCCGAGACGGCGACGCGCTTCGACCTGCCCTTCGACCTGCCCGCGTGGGCGCTCAGCCGCCTCTCGGCCTCGGCCTTCAACCAGCTCTACTTCCGCACGCAGGCCCGCCGGCGCGCGCCCTTCGTCGCCGACTTCAACCGCTTCTTCTACCCGCTCGACGCGCTCGGCGCGTGGAACCGCGCCTACGGCAAGCGCGGCTTCGTGCAGTACCAGTGCGTGCTGCCGCTCAAAGAATCCGCGCGCGGGCTTGGGCGCCTGCGCGAGGCTCTGGCCGAGAGCCGCCAGCCGTGCTTCCTCGCCGTGCTCAAGCGCTTCGGCCCCGAAGGCCCCGGCCTGCTCTCGTTCCCGATGCCCGGCTACACGCTCGCGCTCGACTTCCCCGTCGGCGGCGAAGAGCTGTTCGCGCTCCTGCGGAAGTTCGACGACCTCGTGCTCGAACACGGCGGGCGCGTTTACCTCGCGAAGGACGCGTGCCTCGACCCGGAGCGCTTCCGCCTGATGTACCCGCGCTTCGCCGAGTGGCTGGAGATCAAGCGGCGCGTAGACCCCGGCGACCGCTTCCGCTCCGAGCTTTCGCGCCGCCTCGGCATCACGCCGTGAGGGGAAGGGAGTAGACAGTAGACAGTAGTCAGTAGGCGCTCCGCGCTAAGGATGCTGACGCCGACACGCGAACGATTCAGAAGAGACTGTCTTCCTACTGACTACTGACTACTGTCTACTGACTACTGTTTACTGGCTACTTGCCTATGCCCGAACCCGTGCTCATCCTCGGGGCCACTTCGGCCATCGCGCGCCACGTCGCGGCGTCGTTCGCGGCGCGGGGGCGGCCCCTGTTCCTCGCCGGGCGGAACCTGTCGGAGGTCGAGCGGCTCGCCGCAGACCTGCGTATCCGCCACCGGGTCGAGGCGGTGGCGGGCCAGTTCGAGGCGGAGGACTACGAAGGCCACCGCGAGTTTTTGCGCGGCGTGGTGCGGCGCATGGGCGATCTGGAGGGCGTCGTCGTGGCCTTCGGCTACCTCGGCGAGCAGGGGCAGGCGGAGAAGGATTTGGAGGAGACCTTCCGCGTCATCGACCGCAACTTCACGGGCGCCGTCTCCGTCCTCAACCACTGCGCCGACTTCTTCGAGACGCGGCGCGGCGGCTTCATCGTCGCCATCTCTTCGGTCGCGGGCGACGTGGGGCGGCAGAGCAACTACCTCTACGGCGCGGCGAAAGGCGGGCTGAACGTCTACCTGCAAGGCCTGCGCGCGCGCCTCTTCCGCGCGGGCGTCCGCGTGCTGACCGTCAAGCCCGGCTTCGTGGACACGCCGATGACCTTCGGCCGGCCCAAGCTCTTCCTCGTCGCCCCGCCGGCGAGGGTCGGCGAGAGGATCGCGCGCGCCGCCGAGCGCGGCGGCGACGTGGTCTACGTCCCTTGGTTCTGGCGCTTCATCATGCTCGCCCTCAAGCTGACGCCGGAGGGACTGAGGAAGCGGCTGAAGCTTTAACCCATACCCGTGAACCCCACGCCCCCATCGAATCCCGCCGCGCTCCGACGCAGGCTCGAAGTCGGCGACCTCGTCATCCTCCTCTACGTCGCGGCCTTCGCGCGGCAGTATTTCTGGCCGGTCGGCAACGACGTTGCGGCGTGGGCGCTGACGCTGCTTCTGGCCTCCTTCGTCTGGCTGTGGCATCTGAAGACGAAGGGGGAGGTCGAGGGGACGCCGGCCGCGTTCTGGCTCGTGGTCGTGCCGCCGCTCGTCTTCTTCTACGCGCTGCGGGCGGCGCTGCCGGACATGTCGTGGGACGTGCTCGACTACCGGCTCGTCAACGCCGAGCGGGGCCTGCGCGGCTGGCCGATGATCGCGGGCGACTTCTTCCCCTCGCGCTTCCCCTTCAACCCCGCGCCCGACATGGCGCTCGGCCTCGGCCGGCAGTTGCTCGGCTACCGCCTCGGCACCGTCGTCAACCTGCTCGTGCTCGTCTGGGCCGGGACGATCCTCGAAAGGCTCCTGCGCCCCTTCGCCGCGCGGGCGTGGGTGCGCGCCGCGTGCGTGCTCGCGCTGCTCCTGACCGAGCAGATGCTTTTCGAGATCAACAACTACATGGTTGACCTGCTGGCGCTCCCGCTCCTGCTCGAAGCGACGCGCCTCGCGCTCAAAGCTTACGAAGACGCGCCCGCGCGACGCCGGGCCTTCATCCGCGTCGGCCTCTACCTCGGCGCGAGCCTCGCCTTCAAGCTGACCAACCTCGCCTTCGCCGCCCCGCTCTTTTTGCTCTGCGCGTACCGGCTCGCTTTCGACGGGCGGCGCGTCGAGTGGCGGCCGGTCGTCTACGCCGCCGCCGCGCTCGCGCTGCCGCTCCTGCCTTACACGCTCTACATGTACTGGCAGACGGGCAGCCCCGTCTTCCCGCTCTACAACCACATCTTCCAGTCGCCCTACTGGCCCGCGCCCGACCTGCGGACGGAGCGCTGGGGGCCGGTGGTGGACGACGTGCGCTTCAAGCAGATGAAGGCGTGGGAGGTGCTTGTGTGGCCCCTGCTGCAA
>DATMVI010000355.1:0-5736 GCA_035563275.1 Pyrinomonadaceae bacterium | reverse complement strand
TGGGAGCGCGACCGTGGGCAACGTCACGCCCGTCGCCGAGTTCAACGTGTGGAGCGACCCCGAGGCGGCGCACATCGTCCTCACGTCCGGCCTCCCGATTCGGATGTGCGGGCTGCACGTCACGCACGACGTGCTCGTGGGCAAAGAGTTCGCGCGCGAGCTTCGCGGCCTCGGCACGCGCCCGGCGCGGTTCGCCGCCGCGCTCCTCGACACCTTCATCGACACGTACCCGGACGCCTTCGTGGGCGAGCCGCACGCGCCGCTGCACGACGCCTGCGCGGTGCTGGCCGTCACGCACCAGCACCTCTTCGAGTGGCAGCCCGCCCACGCCGCCGTCGAACTCGCGGGGGCGCTCACGCGCGGCATGACGGTCATCGACCGGCGCGACACCTCTTCCAAACAAGCGCCCAACGTCCGGCTCGCGCTGAAGGCAGACGCCGGGGGCGTCCTGAGGACGATCCTCGGCGCGGCCGAGTCGGTCGGCGGCGCGCGGCGCGGGGCGGGCGGCGCGGGCTGACGAGCCGCCCGCCCGCGGAAGCTTCGGCGGAAGCGTTCGGCGAAAACACCTTCGGCCCGAGGTGGCTCGGGCCTCTCGACCCACCGACGTTAGCGAAGACTTTGAGAGCGACAGATGTACGACCACATTATCCTGATCTCGGTAGACACGCTGCGCGCCGACGGCATCGCCGCCAACCCGCTCCGGCTCTGGCCGCACGAGTACCAGCTTTCATACGACTTCCGCACGCCCGTGCTGGACGAACTCGTCGGGCGCGGCGCCTTCTTCGCCAACACGATCACGGCCGCGCCCTACACCTCCGCCTCGCACGCCTCGCTCCTGACCGGCCTCTGGCCGCCGCGGCACGGCGCGCGCGAATTTTTCGGGAGCCGCCTGTCCGCGCCGACACTTTTCACCGCGGCGAAGCGGCGCGGCTACGGCACGATCCTCAAGACCGACTTCCCCGTCATGCTCGGCGCGCCGCTCGGGTTCGTGACCGACGTTGACCGCTACATCGTCGAAGACGACGACGCCTACCTCGGCGCGCTCGCCGCGGCGGGCCGCTCGTGCTCGCTCCTCCACTTCGGCTCGGTTCACATCCCCTACGGCTTCCACAACACGCGTTTCGGCGGCGGCGACTACGTCGAGAAGGTGGAGGCGCTCGAAGCCGAGATCGGGCAGGGCGGGCCGGCCGCCCCGGCCGACGTGCTCAACGAGACCTACCGGACGGCCGAAGACCTCGACCTGCTGCTGCGCTACAAGCGCGCCGTCGTCGCCCTCTACGCCGCGCGCCGCTACGACCGGCTCTTCGAGCTCTACCTCGAAGGCATCGAGCGGTTTTGCGAGACGCGGCTCGGCCCGGTGCTGGATCGAGTGCGCGAGGCGACGGCCGGCAAGAGGACGCTCCTCGTCCTCTTCGGCGACCACGGCGAGGCGTACACGGACGAGACCTACGGCCACTTCAACTCGGTCGACGAAGGCGTCCTGCGCGTCCCGCTGCTCTTCTGGGGCGACGGCGTCGAGCCGGGCCTGTTCACCTCGCGCGTCCGCACCATCGACCTCGTCCCCACGGTTTACGACCTGCTCGGCTGGGGCGACGCCGGACTCGACGGCGAGTCGCTGGCCGCGGCCGTCCGCGGCGGAAGTTTGTCGGGGCCGCGGCGCGCGCACAGTCAGGCGTTCGTCGCGCGGGCCGATCAGGCTTTCCGCGCGCAGAAACAGTTCTACGCCGGCGACGACATCGAGCAGGTGCAGCACGTCCTCTACAAGGAGGCCGTCTACGAGGGAGACTACAAGCTCACGCGCCGCCGCTACGCCGTCGGCTCCGAGAACCGCGAGCCGATCCCCTGCGCGCCCGACCTCCGCCTCCAGCGCTTCGACGGCGAACTCCGCCCGCACGAAACGCGGGACGACGACGCGGCGCGGAATCTTCTGAAGCTGATGGACGACTACGGGGGGCTCGGAGCGGACGCCGCGGAGAGCTCGGCCATCCCGGCCGAGCTGCGCCGGCACCTTCAGAACCACGGCTATTTCAGAGACAAAGACTGACGGCCGGGGCGACGCGGCGGGTTTCGGGTTTTACACCGGCGCGCGTCTCACCCGCGGGCGTCGGCCGCGGCCGCGGGCGCGCTACCAGCAGATGCCCTGCAACTCTCCGCCCGGCACGCCCCCTTCAAAGAGTCTCACCAGATCGATCACGACCTGCCCGCGCAGTTGCGACTCGACGGCGCGGAACTCCTCGGCCTCGCTCCCGATCACGACGACCTCCGCGTGCTCCAGCACCTCGCCGACGCTCCCGCGCATCAGGTTCGAGATGTGCGGAATCTCCCTCTGGATGTACTCCTTGTTGGCGCCGAAGAGCCGCGCGAGCGACACGTCGCGGTCGTAGACGGCGAGCTGCAAGCCCTTGCCGATGAGGGTCTCGATCAGCTCGACCATCGGCGACTCGCGCAGGTCGTCCGTGCCGGCCTTGAAGCTGAAGCCGAGCACGCCGACGCGCTTGCGCCCCGTCCGCAAAACCATCTCGACGGCGCGCGCCACCTGCCGCCGGTTGCTCGGCAGGATGGCCGAGAGCACGGGCGTCTCCACGTCGAGCTCCTTCGCCCGGTGGAGGATGGCGCGCAGGTCTTTCGGCAGACACGAACCGCCGAAGGCGAAGCCGGGCTTGAGGTACGAGGGCGAGAGGTTGAGCTTCGTGTCCTGACAAAAGATTCGCATCACCTCGTGGCTGTCGATGCCGAGCGCCTTGCAGACGTTCCCGACCTCGTTGGCGAACGAAACCTTCAGCGCGTGGAAGCTGTTGCACGCGTACTTGACCATCTCCGCCACCCTCACCGGGACGACGTGCAGCGGCGCGTTGATCTTCGCGTAGAGCCGGCGGGCGGCCGCCGCCGTCTCCTCGTCGTCGGCGCCCACGAGCGTGAAGGGCGGCGCGTAGAAGTCCCTGACCGACGAGCCCTCGCGCAGGAACTCCGGGTTCATGCAGACGCCGAAGTCGCGCCCCGCCTTGCCGCCCGAGTGGACTTCGAGCGCCGGCACGACCGTCTCTTCAATCGTGCCCGGCAGCAGCGTGCTGCGGATGACGACGGTGTGGCGCGCCGCCCCGGCCCCGAGCGCCGCGCCGATGTCGCGGCAGACGCGTCTGAGGTAGGTCAGGTCGGGCGAGCCGTTCGGGTTGCCCGGCGTGCCGACGCAGACGAGGGAGACCTCGGAGCCGGCGACCGCCTCGGCCGCGCCGGTCGTCGCGCGCAGCCGGCCGGCCGCGACCGCCTCCGCGATTAACTCGCCGACGCCGGCCTCGACGATGGGGCTCTTCCCCGAGTTGACGATCTCCACCTTCAGGGGGTTCACGTCAACGCCCACCACCTCGTGCCCGTCATTCGCGAGGCACGCCGCCGACACGCAGCCGACGTACCCGAGTCCGAACACCGCGACCCTCATCCGCAACCTCCCGCGCGGCCGCCGCCGCGCCCGCCCGCGACGCGGCCCGCGTCATTCACGGACGGGAAAAGAGACCTCAGAGCCGGGCGCCAACCGCCCCGCGTGGGCTTCGCGGCCGGCCCCGAGAATTAAGAGTTGAGAACGCAGCCCCGAGCGGTAAGAATCGAGGAGGGCGGGCGAGCTTTTTAATTCTCGGTTGGCTTTCCCTCCCCGCCTCCTTTATCCTTCCGGCCCGGATGCCGACCCCTTCGACGCGCAGACTGCTCGACGAACTCGAAAGTTTGAAGCGCCCCGCCGGCGCGCGCTCGCGCGCACGGCTGCGCGCCGTGCTCTCGCGGCTCGCGCGCCGCCGGTTCAAGGCGGCCGCCGACCTCGCGCGCTTCCACGAACTGCTCCTCTTCGTCCGCGCCTACCCGCAGGGCAAGGCGCTGCTGCGTCAGACCGAACGCCTCCTCGACACCTTCGCGCGCCGCGCCGAAAGCCTCCGCGAGTCCGGCGCGGAAGACCTCGCCGAGCTCGAGCGGCCCGCAGTCTCCGGCGTCGCCGGCACGTCGCTCTCCGCCCTCTTCAGCTACGAGCTTCTGCGACGGCTCGCGCCGCGCTTCCCCGCGCGCCTGCGCCTCGACTGGGAGGGCTACGAGGAGGCGGGCCAGCTGGCCGCGGTGCTCCCGCGCTTCCTCCCTCTGCTCGAAGAGAACGCTTACGTCGAGAGCTACTTCCCCTTCCGCGAGTGGCTGCGCGCGGCGCGCGGCCGGGGCCGCGGCGAGCTGGCGTGGCTGCTCGCCCGCTTCGAGAGTCTGGAGGCTTCGGAGAAGGAGCGGGCCGTGCTCTTCGACTCGCTCCGCCTGTGGGTGCGCTGGGAACTGGGCGACTCACCCCTCACGCGCACGCGGCTGCGGCGGCCGGCGGCGCGAGGGATTTTCTACCACGACGCGCCGCTTCTTTCACGCCGCGACGTGTCGCTCGCCGCCGAGCTTGAGGACGAGACGCCCCTGCCGGTCGGGCGGCTCGCGCGCCGCGAGGGCGAGAAGCTGCTCGACTCGGGCCGCGCGACGATGGCGATGCGCTTCCGCGAGCTGCACGGCTTCACGCACGGCGACCCGGCGGGCGTCCTGCGCGCCGAGGCGGGGCGCGGCCTCGAAATCTTCCTCTGGGGCGTGCCCGCGGAGAGGCGTCTGCCGACGCTCGCCTACCACGCCGCGCTGCTCTTCAAGAACGCCGTGCCCTGCGGCTACGCCGAGGCGCTCACGCTCTTCGAGCGGACGGAGGCCGGGCTGAACCTCTTCTACACCTTCCGCGACGGCGAGTCGGCGTGGGCCTACGCGCGCCTGCTCAGGCTGTTCCGGCAAACGCTCGGCGCGCGCGTCTTCTCCGTAGACCCTTACCAGCTCGGCCACCTCAACGAGGAGGGGCTGCGCTCGGGCGCCTTCTGGTTCTACCGCAAGCTCGGCTTCCGCCCCGTCGCGCCGCGCCTGCGCGAGCTGGTCGCGGCCGAGGAGCGCAAACTGGCCGCGCGCGCCTCTTACCGCTCGCCCGACCGCGTGCTGCGCGAACTCTCCTCCGGCCACGTTATCTTCGAGTCGCCGTCTTCGAGGTCGGGCGAGTGGGATCGCTTCCACGTCCGCAACCTCGGCCTCGCGGTCGCGCGCCGCATGGGCGAGCGCCACGGCGGCGACGACGAAAAACTGCGCCGCGCCTCGGCCGCCTCCGTCTCGCGCGCGCTCGGCCTCGACACCGCGCGCTGGCGCGACGCCGAGCGCCGCGCCTTCGACCGCCTCGCCCCCCTGCTCGCCCTCATCCCCGACCTCGCCCGCTGGACGGAACGTGAGAAACGAGACCTCGCGCGCCTCGCCCGCGCCAAAGCAGGCCCCGACGAGCTCGACTACCTCCGCCGCCTCCAACGCCACGCCCGCCTCCGCCGCGCCGTCATCGAGATCGGGTCGAAAACAAGCAGCCAGTAGCCAGTAGAAAAACAGTCGCTAATGAGTCGTCAGGATGTCAACGCCAACAGACCTGATGCGGAGACTACCGTCTACTTCCCTCCCCTCCTCACCCCGGCACGACGAGCTTCGACGGCGGGAGGATGGCGGGCTTGCCGCGGTGCTGCCAGCAGCGCCCGACGCCGCGCACGCGCCGCTGGCAGGGTGTGCCCTTCTTTGTGCGCGCGCCGCAGATCGAGATCACCTCGCCCGGCTCGGTCGGCCGCTCGCCGCCCGTCCCGTCGGGGCCGTAACGCGGCTCCGGCTTCGGCCCGCCGCGCGCCTCGGCGGCCGCGGGGACGGGGGCCAGATTCAAAGCCC
>DATMVI010000354.1:0-2338 GCA_035563275.1 Pyrinomonadaceae bacterium | reverse complement strand
GCCTTCGTGCGGTGGCGGTGAGGACGCCCGTGAGCGGGGCGCCCAAAGGGGTTTTCAGCTTTCGCGGCGCGAGGCGGCGAGCACTTCGAGGGCCTCGCTGTCGGCGGGCGAGACCTCGGCGAGTTCTTCGGCCTCGAACTGGCGGCGGCGGTGGACGCTGCCGTCGGACTCGAAGATGTAGGCCGAGGGGGCCTCGCGCGAGATGACCTCCTGCAAACACATCAGCCCGTAGAGCAGCGCCTCGGGGCGCGGCGGGCAGCCCGGGATGTACACGTCCACGGGGATGACGCGGTCGACGCCCTGCATCGTCGAGTAGGAGTCGAAGGGGCCGCCGGTCGAGGCGCAGGCGCCCATCGCGATGGCCCACTTCGGCTCGGGCATCTGGTCGTAGACGCGGCGCACCACCGGCCCCATCTTCAGCGTCACCGTGCCGGCGACGATGATGAGGTCGCTCTGGCGAGGGCTCGGGCGGAAGACGCCCGCGCCGAAGCGGTCGATGTCGAAGCGACTCGACCCGGCGGCGATCATCTCGATGGCGCAGCAGGCCAGCCCGAACGTCATCGGCCACAGCGCCGACTTGCGGCCCCAGTTGACGAGGTCGCGCACCGGCTTGACGTTCATCACCGGCGCGGCGAGGTTGCGCCGCAGCGCGTTGAACAGCGAATCGACGGTGGTCAGGACGATGCCTTCGGGGTGTTCAGCCATAATCTTGAGTGCAGAGTGCGGAGTGCAGAGTGCAGAATGAAAGGCCGGCTTTTAATTCATCATTCTGCATTCTGACTTCTGCGCTTCTTTTATGCCCACTCCAGCGCGCCCTTGCGCCAGGCGTAGTAGTAGCCGACGACGAGGATGCCGATGAAGACGAACATCTCGAGGAGCGCGAACTTCGTGAAGGAGAAGTCGTCGCCCATGAAGATGATGGCCCACGGCAGCAGGAAGATGGTCTCGACGTCGAAGATGAGGAAGAGCATGGCGACGATGTAGTAGCGGACGGTGAAGCGGTCGTGCGCCTCGGTCGTGGGGTCGATGCCGCACTCGTAGGGGCGCATCTTCTCCTTGCCGTAGAGGTTCGGGCGGATGAAGCGGCCGAGGACGACCGGCAGCACGGGGAAGAGGGCGGCGAAGACGAGGAAGATCATCACCGGCCAGTAGGCCGTGACGGGGCCGCCCGGCGCGGCCTCGCCCGCGGTCGTCGCTTGCAGCAGTAGCGCGCACAGGGTCATCGGAAAGGTTCTCTCTTCTCGGCGCGTGCGGCAGGGCTTTCGGAGAACGCGTCTCTCTGTCGTCGCACGGATTCTAGGCGGCGGCCCCGGCCGCTGTCAACGAACTTCTCCGCGCCGCCCCCGGGCCAGCCGCGCGACGGCCCGCGCCGGCGTCTCGAACGAGAGGCGCGCGGCCGAAGGGTGCGACAGAAGGAAGTCGAGGTTATCGCCCACGCGCCGCGCCGTCTCCGGCCGCAGCGCGTCGTCGCTTCTGAGCGGGAGGCAGAGGTAGGGCCGCCCCGCGCCGCGGAGGATTTCCTCGGCGGCCGGGCGGAAGCAGGCCGGGTCGTGCGCGAGGTAGAGCGGGAGCCGCCGGCGCGGCCCGTACCTGAGCCGCCAGACGGCGCGCCTGTAGAGCGGCGCGCGCGGCCACGGCGGCATCAGCCCCGTGCTCAAAGGGATGAGCCAGAGGCGGCCGTGGGCTTCGCGGTCGCCGGGCTTCGTGAAGTCGGAGCGAGAGGGGCGGTACGGCTCGCGCGGGACGCGGCGGTAGTCGGGGAACGCGCCGGTGTGGCGCTCGCCGGGCGGCAGGTCGGGCACGCCCCGCCGCCCCGGTTCGAGCGTCAGGTCGAAGGCGGCCCCCAGTTCCTCGACGAGCCTCAGCGTCTCGCCGTTCATCCAGTGGTCGCCGAAGCGGAAGGAGGCGCACGGCCGCCCGAACCCTTCCTCGAAGGCGCGGAAGGAGAGGCGGACGCAGTGTTCGACCCAGCTCTGGTCGCCGAAGTCCGCGACCCAACTTCCCCGCCCGCCGTCCCAGCGCCACGGGTGCGTGTGCAGGCCCAGTTCGTCGCCCCCGGCGCGCAGGCCCTCGAACTCGCGGGCGTAGCGGGCGGCGGCCCACGCGGGCGAGTCGTAGGCGGCGGCGACCTGCGCGTCCATGCGGACGAACCACGAGAAGGCGGCCGGCGCGCCCGTCGCGGCCGCGGCGCGCGGCCGGTAAGAGTCGAGCAGCCGCCGCGTCGCCTCGAAGCCGAGCCAGTCCTCGCGGCCGCGCAGGCTGACCTCGCGCTCGTCCGGCTCCACGTCGATGCAGATGAGAACGGGGACTCTGCGCGTCATCGGGGGCTTCGGCCGGG
>DATMVI010000353.1:0-6912 GCA_035563275.1 Pyrinomonadaceae bacterium | reverse complement strand
GAGCCCGCGACGCCTGAGCGCCGACGAGCCGCAGACCATCGCGGCGCGCGCGGAGCCGGAGGGCGAGTCGCCCGCGCCGCGCGAGGAGCGCGCCGAGTTGCCTCGGCCGGGGCTCGACACCTCGCGCCACGTCGAGCAGGCGCAACTGCTCCTGCGCTCCTTCCGCAACGCGCGCGGGGGCGACGACTTGGCCTACGAGCGGGAGCGCTCGAAGCGCCTCCTGTACCGCAACATCGTCCTGCGGCGCGAGGCCGCGAGCAAGGGCGACCCCTTGGTCGCGGGCGTGCTCGACCGTCTGGAGCCGATCCTGCTCGACATCGCCAACCTGCCGGACAACCCCGCCGGCGAAGACGTGGACTCGATCCGCGAGCGCGTGCGGAAGAAGAATCTCGTCGTCGCCCTCCAAGCGGGAAGGTTGAATACAAGTAGACAGTAGCCGGCAGGCCCCGCGCCGCGGCTGCTGACGCCGGCACCCTGACGATTCGCTACCGAAGGTCTTCCTACTGACTCCTGACTCCTGTCTACTGACTACTCCTCTTATGGTCTTCATCATGGCAAAAGCAACTGAACCTGTGGCACGAATCGGGAGGACGGCGGCGCGCTTGGTGTTGGCGCTGGCCGGCGGCGTGGCCGTCATCCTCGGCGCGGGCGCGTGGCCCGCATCCTTCTTCACGGCGCGCGCCGGCGGGCAGGAGTGGGGCAAGTTCAACCAGTTCGTGCAGACCTCGAACTCGCCCTCGATGAAACTGCTGCGCGAGGGGCGCGACCTGCTCGACGGCGAGGATTGGGCGAAGGCCGCCGCCAAGTTCGACCAGTTCATCTCCACCTACCCGAAGGACAAGGACGTGGACGTGGCCCTCTACTGGCTCGCCTACGCCCTCAAGCAGCAGGGCCGCGCCCGCGAGGCGGCCGACCGCCTCACGCGCCTGCTCTCCGAGTTCCCGCGCTCGAACTGGGCCGAGGAGGCGACGGCCATGCTCACCGAGCTGGCCCCGCAGACCGGCGACCGCCAGCTCATCGACCGCTCGCTCGGCCGCGACGACGAGGAGATCAGGATCGTCGCCCTCCAGAGCCTCTTCGAGTCGAACCCGGAGCGCGCCATGGCCTACGTCGCCGACGTGCTCAAGCCCGGCTCGAAGGCGAGCCGCAGCTTCAAGCAGGCGGCCCTCTCCCTGCTCGGCTCGCACGGCGAGCGGCAGGCCGTCCCGCTCCTGCTCGACATCGCGCGCAACCAGCCCGACGACGAGCTGCGCCTCGCCGCCGTCCACAAACTCGCCGACGTGGGCGGCCTCGCGGTCGTCGAAGACCTCGTCAGGATTTACGACGCCGAGCGCGACACGGAAGTCAAACAGTCCGTCCTGCGCGCCTTCGAGGGCGTGGGCGGCCCGCGCGCGCGCGCGAAGCTGCTGGAGGTGGCGCGCGACCGGGGCGCGAGCTCCGAGCTGCGCGCGACGGCCGTCCGCGTCCTCGGCGACCGCGAGGACGGCGACGCGCTCGAAGACCTCGTGAGCATCTACAACGCGGACGCGGACCGCGAACTCAAAGAGCAAATCCTCAACATGTTCGCCGACATCGAAGACCCGCGCGGCTTCGCGCGTCTGGCCGAGGTGGCGCGCAACCCCGCGGGCGACCCCGACCTGCGCCGCCACGCCGTCCGCCGCCTCGGCGACCGCGAGGGCGAGGCGGCGGTGGACGAGCTGTTCAGGATTTTCGAGGCCGAGCGCGACCCCGAGGTGAGGCAGGAGGTGGTGCGCGCGCTCGGCCACCACGACAGCCCGCGCGCCCGCGCCCGCATCACCGAGATCGCCCGCGCGCGCGGCGGCGACCGCGAGCTGCGCCGCACGGCCGTCCGCATCCTCGTCGACGACGAGGACCACGAGGCGGCCGGCGTCGAGCTGCTCGTCGGCCTCTACGACTCGGAGACCGACGCGGAGCTCAAGGCCGACATCCTGCGCGCGCTCGCCGACACGAAGAGCAGGACGGCCCTGCGCAAGCTGCTCGACGTGGCCCGCCGCGACCCCGACGTGGACTTGCGCAAGCGCGCCGTCAGCCTCCTCGGCGAGTCCGACGACCCCGAGGCGGCGAAGTTTCTCGAAGAGCTGCTTCGACCTTAAGGGCGAAGCATAACGACCCGGCCCCGGCCCGGCTTTCGCGGCCGGGGCCCGCCAGCCGAAGTCAAATCGAACCGCAAGCGGAAGCCCTCGCGGCCTCCCGGAGGATACGTCTATGCCGAAATCGACCGCCCTCATCACGCTCGCCCTCGCGCTCTTCCCGCCCAACGCGGCGTGCGCGGCGACGCCGACCGCCTTCCAGCTCGACGCCGCGGCGCAGGCCAACGCGGCGCAGCAACAGAGCGCCATGCAGACGCCGAAGTTCACGCCCGTCGAGGGCGCCGACCTCAAGGCGAAGCTGGCCGAGGCGGCCCGCCTCGCCGGGGGCGCGGGCAAGCCCTTCTGGACGGCCTACGCCTTCGACGTGCGGCCGGGCGTCGCCGTCGATCCCGGCGGCGGCGAGTTCCACGGCTCGATGATGTCTTCGGGCGGGACGCACGTCTTCGTCGGCACGTCGAACGGCGTGAGGGTCGAGACGCGCGACCTCGGCGTCTTCCTCCTGCGCGAGCCGGGCCGCGAGGGCTTCACGCGGATGGAGGTCTACAACCTGCGCCGGCCGCGCGAGTACGCGGGCCACGCCGTCTACTGGGCGGGCCGGGCGGCGAACGAGGAGAGTTTGAATCTCCTCCGCGCCCTCGTCGAGCCGGGGCAGAGGCCGGACGTGCGGGAGCGCGCCACCCTCGCCCTCGCGCTGCACGACGACGCGCGCGTCGCCGCGATGCTGAAAGATTTGGTGCGCTCCTCGCGCGAGGAGGGCATCCGCTCGACGGCCGTCTTCTGGCTCGGGCAGGGCGGCGGCGAGATCGCCTACCTCTCCGGCATCGTGCGCGACGGCAAGGAGACCGAAGACCTGCGCCGCGCCGCCGCGCACGCCATCGGCGCGAGCCGCGACGGGGAGGCTTTGAGCGCGTTGCAGTCGCTCTACTCGACCTCGCTGCCCGCGGACGTGAAGCGCGGCATCATCCACGCCGTCGCCGGCAACGAGAATCGGCCCGCGGCCTACGCCTTCCTGCTGCGCGTGGCGCAGACCGACCGCGACGCCGAGTCGCGCAGGACGGCCGTCCACCAGCTCGGCGAAACCGGCGGCGACACGGCCGTCGAAGACCTCGTCAGGATTTACGGCGCCGAGCGCGACACGGACGTGCGCCGCGCCGTCATCCACGCCCTCGCCGAGTCGAACAGCCCGCGGGCCGAGGCCAGAATCAACGAGATCGCGCGCGACGCCTCGGGGCACGAAGACCTCCGCCAGCAGGCCATCCACCAGATCGCCGAGCGCGACACGGAGGCGGCCTTCGACGAGCTGACCAAAATCTTCGAGTCCGACCGCAGCCCGGACGTGCGCCGCCACATCCTCCACGCCTTCTCCGAGATGAAGACGCCGCGGGCGCACGCGCGCCTGACGGCCGCCGCGCGCGACACGCGCGAGCTGGAGGACGTGCGCCGCCACGCCCTCCACTGGCTGGCCGAGCAGAAGACGGACGCGGCCGTCGACGAGCTGATCCGCATCTTCGACGCCGAGCCGAGCGGCGACGTGAAGCGGCACATCCTCCACGCGCTGGCCGAGATGGAGAACCGCCGCGCCGAGGACAAGCTCTTCGAGGTGGCGAGCCGCGGCGGCGACGAGGAGCTGCGCCGCTCGGCCCTCCACATGCTCGGCGAGCTGGCCGGCGAGCGCAGCCTCCAAGTGCTCGGCCACACCGCCGAGCGCGCGGGCGAGCCGACCGAGGTGCAGGTGCAGGCCGTGCGCGCCATCAGCGAGCGCCCCGCCGAGCAGGCCGTCCCCATGCTCCTCAAAGTCGCGCGCACCCACCCCAACCCGGAAGTCCGCAAGGAGGCCATCCAGCAACTCGCCGACTCGGCCGACCCCCGCGCCGTCGAGTTCTTCCGCGAGGTGCTGACGAAGAAGTAGGCAGTAGACAGTAGACAGTAGACAGTAGAAGAAGCAGGAGGCAGCCGACGCTTAACGTGCCCGGCTGCCTTCTCTGTCTTCCTACTGACTACTGACTACTGACTACTGACTACTGTCTACTTTTTTAGTGGACACTTTCCGGCAACCGTCCTACCCTCGAAGCGTCATCAAACCCGCGAGGCCATAGATGAGACTGTTGAGGCTAAAGGGAAGGACGTTCGGCGCGCTGCTGGCGGCGCTGTCGCTGCTCGCGGCCGGCGTCGTGCCGTCGGCGCGCGGTGCGTTGCCGCAGGCGGGCGAGGGCGCGTTGACGGTGGCGCTGCCGCCGGGCGGCGAGGTCTTTGTCGAGAACCGGCGCGGGGGCGTCGCCGTCGAGGTGTGGGGCGAAGAGCACATCGCGCTGTCGGCCGACGCGGAGGCGGGCGGGCGCGGCGGGCGTCGCAGACTGCCGGTGCGCGTGGGGAAATCTGAGCGGGGGCTGACGATCAGGGTCGAGCGCGCCGCGGGGGCGCGGGCCTCGCGCGTGGATTTGAGACTGAGCGTGCCGGCGTCGGCGCGCCTGAGCGTCCGGACTTCCGACGGCGAGTTGAGCATCGCGGGCGCGCCCGCCGCGCTCGACGCGCAGACCATCTCGGGCGACCTGCGCCTGACGCTGCCCGCGCCGCCCGACGCCGACGTGACGGCGCAGTCTTTGAACGGCGTGGTCGCGCTCGGCGAGGGCTTCGACGGCGACGGCGGCCCGCGCGAGCGGCGCGGCAAGTTCCGCGCGCGGCTCGGGTCGGGCGGCGTGCCCCTCAAACTCTTCTCCGGCCGCGGCCGCATCAGCCTCGAAGCGCGCGCCGACTTCGCGTCGCGTACGCGGCGCGGCCCGCCTTCGTCTCCGACTTCTCCGACCGAATCCGCGTCTGCCGCGCGCCGTGAGCGCGTGAGCGCCGAGCCGGGCGAGGACGCGCCGGTGCGGCAGCCGACGCCCGCCCCGGTCGAGCCGCCGCAGGAGATAGACGAGGACGAGGTCGTGCGCGTCGAGTCGGAGCTGGTGACGCTGAACGTGAGCGTCGTCGAGCGCGCGAGCGGGCGGGGCCTCGCGGGCCTCGCGGCCGAAGACTTCCGGCTCTACGAGGACAACGTCGAGCAGAGCATCGCGCACTTCGAGTCTTCGGACGCGCCCTTCGACCTCGTGCTCCTGCTCGACCTCTCCGGCTCGACGGCGCGCGTGACCGACACCATCCGCCGCGCGGCGTCGCGCTTCATCGCCGCGACGCGGCCGCAGGATCGGGTCGCCGTCGTCGCCTTCGCCTCCGCCTCTCAGGTCGTCTCGCCCCTGACGAGCGACCGCCGGCGTCTGCGCGAGGCGATCGACCGGATGGCCCCGCCGCAGGGCGACACGCGGCTCTACGACGCGCTCGCGCACGCGCTCGAATTCGCCGCCCGCGAGACCGAGCGCTCGCGCCGCCGCGCCGTCATCCTGATGAGCGACGGCCTCGACAGCACGATGCCGAACGTGACGGGCGAAGGCTCGGCGCTCTCGTTCGACGAGGTGCGTAACCGCGCGCAGGAGTTCGACGGCGTGCTCTACACGATCTGGACGAGCACGGAGTACGAAGCCTTCAGCCCCCTCGACATCCAGCCCGAGACCTTCGAGCTGGCCGAGGAGCGGATGAAGGGGCTGGCCGACGCCGGCGGCGGGCTCTTCTACGTGGTCGAGCGGCTCGAAGACCTCGCCGGCGCCTACGAGCGCGTCGTCGCCGACCTCGGCACCGTCTACAGCCTCAGCTACCGCCCCACCAACAAGGAGCGCGACGGGCGCTGGCGCGCCATCCGCGTCCGCCTCCCGCGCCACCCCGCCGCCGTCGCCCGCGGCAAACGCGGCTACAACGCGAACTGAAAAAAGAAGTCGTCAGTAGGTAGTAGAAAACGAAGGGGGCGGCCGACGCTTCACGCGCCCGGCCGCCCCCTTCGTTTTCCTACCGTCTGCTCTCTGCGGCCGCCTCTCCGGGCTGAGCCTGCGCGCCGTCGTCCGTCGCGCCGTAGGCGACGAGGAGGTCGGCCGTCTCGCTGTGCCCGTGGTCGCGCGCCAGCTTAAGGGCGGTCGCGCCGTCTTCATCGCGGAGGTCGAGTTCGGCCCCGGCGCCGACGAGCGCGCGGACGTTGTCGCTGCGCCCCGCCATGGCCGCGTGCATGAGAGGCGTGCTGCCGGACTTGTTCCGCGCGTTGACGCGCGCCCCGGCGCGCAGCAGCGCCTCGGCGACGCCCTCCGCGCCCCAGCCGGCGGCGGCCATCAGCGCCGTGAACCCGTCCTCGTCGCGCGCGTTGACGCGCGCCCCGGCCAGCAGCAGCTCGCGGACGACCTCTTGCGAAGTCTTCTGCGACAGACGCATCAGCGCCGTCTGTTTGAACTCCGCGCGCGCGTTGACCTCGGCCCCGGCGCGCAGCAACTCGACCACGATCTCGCGGTTGCCGTTCGACACGGCCTGCGCCAGCGCGCTCGTGCCGGTGTCGTTGTCGACGACGTTGGCGTCCGCGCCCCCGGCCAAAAGCCTGCGCACCTCGGCGAGGTCGCCTGCGGAGGCCGCCCTGACCAGCGGCTCTGACGGCTCGATGGTGGCGACGACGACCCCCGTCAAGGCCTCCGCGGGGCCGAGCACGGCGTCGGCGCTCCGGCCCGCGCCGTCCTGCACCGCGACGCCCTTCCGCACTTCCGTCTCGAACCCCGGCATCGCGAGTTGCAGCGTGTACGTCCCCGGCTCAAGCGGGTCGAAGCGGTAGACGCCCTCGTCGTCCGTCAGGGCCGTCCGCGTCGAGCCGGTCTGCTCGTCAACGAGCGTCACCTCGGCGCCGGCGATGACCGCCTCCGAAGGGTCTTTGACGGTGCCGTAGAGCGTGCCGCCGCCG
>DATMVI010000352.1:0-3669 GCA_035563275.1 Pyrinomonadaceae bacterium | reverse complement strand
TGCCGGAGCGTGTGAGGCGGGATGAGGGGACCGGGCTCTCTCGGGCGGACCTGCGGGCGCGGGGCGACGATGATGACGAGCGTCGTCGTCCTCGTCCCGCCGCCCGCTACTCGTCCGAGTCGTCCGACCCGTCGCGGTCTTCGGCCTTGAACATGTACTTGATGTTGTGCTTGAGGAGCATGATGTTGGGCGCGCCGCGGCGGTTGATCTTGAGCGCGCTGCGGTCGTACCACTCGATGGTGCCCTCGACCTCCTCGCCGTCGAGGAGCACGATGACCATCGGCGTGTGCGCGTCCATCTGCTTCTTGTAGTAGAAGATTTCGGCGTTGGTCTCGGCCGGCGGAATCTTCTTGCGCCCGAGCGGGCCGGAGGGCGCGGACGGGCCGCCGCCCGAAGACTCCCGCGGCGTTGCGGGGCCGGCCGAGGGGCGCGGCGACGAAGAGGCGCGCGGCGGCGGCGCGGGCGCTTCGGCCCGAGGCCGCTCCGGGTGCTGCGCCTCGCGCCCCTTGACCTCTGCGAGTGTCGTGCGAATCAGTTTACGGTTCACCTTTCTTTCCTCACCTCCACGACTGCAAAAAGCTTTGCATGAATCGGGCGCGCGGGCGCGCTCCCGGGGCGACAGGATCGGCACAAGGCGAGACGCGGCAACACCCGCGAGAAGCCCTCACACAGTTCGGCGGTCTGAAGTAGACAGACGAGAACGGTCTTTACCCGTTGTTGATTTCAATCCTGTCAGGCTTTGCGCGACATACTACACACGACGAAGGCAAAAGGCAAACCGGCAAGGGCGGCAGGCGGAAGGCACAAGGCGGAAGGCAGTCAGGACGCCCGTCGATGCTCCTGACTGCCTTCCGCCTTGTGCCTTCCGCCTGCTCTCCCCTCAGTCCGCCTTCTTGCGGATGAAGGTCGGCACGTCCAAGTCGTCGGGGCGCGGGGGCGTGTTGCCGCGCGCGACGGCGTCGGTCGCGGCCGGCGCGGCGTAGCGCGAGGCCGAGGGCGAGGCGGCCGCGTGCGTCGTCGTGCCCACGTCGGCCATCTCCTTGTCGAACCCCGTCGCGATGACGGTGATCTTCATCTCGTCGCGCAGCGTCTCGTCGATGACGGCGCCGAAGATGATGTTGGCGTCGTCGTCGGCCGCCTCGCGGATGATCGAGCTGGCCTCGTTGACCTCGTAGAGGGTCAGATCGCTGCCGCCCGTGATGTTGATGAGCACGCCCTTCGCGCCCTCGATCGTCGCCTCTTCGAGGAGCGGGCTGGAGATGGCCTGCTGCGTCGCTTCCAAAGCGCGGTTCTCGCCCGAGGCGCGGCCGGCGCCCATCAGGGCGAGCCCCATGCCGGCCATGATCGTCTTCACGTCGGCGAAGTCGAGGTTGATGAGGCCGGGGACGATGATGAGGTCACTGATGCCCTGCACGGCCTGACGCAAAACGTCGTCGGCCATCCTGAAGGAGTCCTGCAGGGACATCTTCGGGTCGGCCGTGTGCAGCAGCCGCTCGTTCGGGATGGTGATGACGGTGTCCACGCACTCGCGCAGCTCGCGCAGGCCCAGATCGGCCTGCGTCATGCGGCGCTTGCCCTCGAAGTGGAACGGCTTGGTGACGACGGCGACCGTCAGGGCGTTAAGCTCGGTGGCGAGCGAGGCGATGATGGGGGCCGCGCCCGTCCCCGTCCCGCCGCCGAGGCCGGTGGTGACGAAGACCATGTCGGCCCCCTCCAACGCCTCGATGATTTTCTCGGTGTCTTCGAGCGCGGCGTTGCGGCCGATGTCGGGGTTGGCCCCCGCGCCCAAACCTTTCGTCAACCTCCCGCCGAGCTGAATCTTGTGCGGGGCGCGCGAGCGCTTGAGGGCTTGCAGGTCCGTGTTCGCGACGAGGAACTCGATGCCTTCGATGCCGGCCTCGATCATGCGGTTGACGGCGTTGCCGCCGCCGCCGCCGACGCCGATGACCTTGATGCGAGCGCCGGTGATGGGCGGATCGTCATCAATGAAAATATTAATCCCGCTGCCCGGCTGACGGCCTTCCGGTGTCATAGTCTGCAAGTTCCTCTCTCCTCTTGAAGCTTTGCCGCCTCGCAAGGTCTCTAGCGGTTATCTTGGGCTACGCGCGCCGGCCGCATCAATATATTGAGGGCTATATCTTGTGCCGGCTGGCGCGGCAGCATACAACATCTTCTCAGAAAATACCACCAAAACGATTTCGAAATTTCGACACCAGAGCGCCGAAACCGCCCGCCCCCGCGGCCCTCGCCGCCGACGCGCGCATTTCCGCGGATTTCGCCCGCTGGGCCGTCAGGCACAGCCCCGCGGCCGCCGCCCACGCGGGGCTTTGCACGTCTTCGACGAGGCCGCCGAAGCGGTCGCGCTCGGGGTAGCCCAGCCTCACCGGCGCGTCGAAGACCTGCTCGGCGATCTCGACCATCCCCGAGAGCCGCGAGCCCCCGCCGGTGAGCACGACGCCGCTGGAGAGCTGCCCCTCCCAGCCGGCCTCGCGTATCTCGTCGGCGACGTGCGAGAGAACCTCCTCGGCGCGCGGCTGGAGGATGTCGCAAAGAATCTGGCGCGAGAGCTGGCGCGGCGGCCGCCCCCCCACCGAAGGCACGTCCACCAGCTCGCCCCGCTCCGCGTCCGACAGGCTCAGGGAGCAGGCGCAGCCCGCGCCGCGCTTGATCTTCTCGGCCTCGGGGATGGGCGTGCGCAGGCCGAAGGCGATGTCGTTGGTGAAGTGCGAGCCGCCGAGGGCGAAGACGGCCGTGTGCTGCACGGCCCCGCGCTGGTAGATGATGAGGCCCGTGGTCTCCGCGCCGACATCGACGAGGGCCGCGCCGAACTCCTTGTCGTCGTCGGTCAAAGCGGCCTCGGCCGCGGCGAGCTGTTCGAGCACCATCTCGGAGACGACGAGGCCGGCGCGGTTGACCGAGTTAATGACGTTCTGGCGCGCCGTGACGGGGCTGGTCACGATGTGGACTTTGACGGCGAGGCGCGCGCCGATCATGCCGACCGGGTCGTTGATGCCGTCCTGATCGTCGACGATGAACTCCTGCGGCAGGCGGTCTACGATCTCGCGGCCCGCCGGGAGCTGGATGGCCGAGGCCGACTCGACGGCGCGGCGCACGTCGTCGGCGGTGATCTCGCGGTCGCGCCCCGCCACGGTGAGCGTCGAGCTGCCGTAGTGCGCGCGGCGGCCGTGGCCGTTGTCGTGCGCCGCCTCGCGCTCGCGGCCCGAGACGGCGACGATGGCCTGCCCGTTGAAGCTCATGATGTGCGAGCCGGAGAGGTTGACCGAGACCTCTTCGGCTTCGAGCCCGCTCATCCGCTCGGCCTCCTCGACGGCGCGCGTGATGGAATCGACGGCCGCCTCCGGGTCGACGACGACGCCTTTGCGCAGGCCGCGCGACTCCGCCTCGCCGATGCCGACGATGTCGACGAGGCCGCCGTCGCCCGGCTCGCCGATGATGCAGGTGATGCGGCTCGTGCCGATGTCGAGGCCGACGGTGTGCGACACTTGTTTAGCCATGCGGGCTTTGCTCCTTCGCCAACGGGGGTTTGCGACTTCAGCCGGCGCGGCGCGGGCGGACGGCCGCGCCGGGTTGGCCCTCTCCGGCGTCTCGCGGACGCTCTCTTTCGGCTCGCTTCGGTTTAACTTCGCGCTCCCGGCGCGCGGGCGCGCG
>DATMVI010000351.1:0-3526 GCA_035563275.1 Pyrinomonadaceae bacterium | reverse complement strand
GAGCCTTGAGGCGGCGCGCGCCATCGCCTCGCCCAACCCGCCGCCCGCCTTCTCGGCGCCGCGCGCGAGCGCCGCGCGCGCGTCCGCGAGGTGGGCCGAGATGACCTCGCGCGGGAAAGGGAGGCCGCGCGCCTTCTCGTCGGACGCCTCGCCCGCGGGCGCCGCCTCGCCGCCTTCGTCTGCCGCCGGCCGGGCCGCGCCCGTCTGCGCCTCGACCCACTCGGCGAACTGCGCCTCGACCTCTTCCTGACAGTAGTAAAGCGACTTGACGCTGCGCTTGCGGGGCTTCGACTCGTAGGAGTCGAAGGCCGTCTCGATGCCGCGCAGGACGACGTGCAGGGGGATGCCCATCTGCTTCCAGCTCTCGATCAGCACCCAGTCGAGGTGGCTGATCAGGAGGTGCTTGCCGCGGCGGCGGACGAAGGTCTCTTCAATCTCGGTGAAGTAGTTGAAGTAATTGAGAGGGGGGCGCTCTTTTCGACCGGAGCGCGCCTCTTCCGCCTTGCTCATCTTCGGGTTTCGCTTAACAGTTGCTCAGGCGAGCAGGGGATTTCAGAAGCTCCTCAAGACCGTTCGGCCCGACAAGCAAGGATGAACAGTCGGGGCGATTTAGTCAAGAGTAGACAGTAGTCAGTAGTCAGTAGTCAGTAGAAAAAGCTTCTCTTAAGAACGGACAGGATGTCAGCGTCAACGGTCGCGGCGCGGCAGCGCTACTGACTACTGTCTACTGTCTACTGTCTACTCCTCTCATACACCAGCCGGAGGCCGTCGAGGGTGAGGGTTTTGTCTACGACTTCGATGAACTCGGAGGCGGTGGCGATGAGGGGCGCGAGGCCGCCGGTGGCGACGACGCGGGGGCGCGAGCCGAGTTCTTCGATCATGCGGCGGAGGATGCCGTCGACGAGGCCGGCGTAGCCGTAGTAGAGGCCGGACTGGATGGCGGCGACGGTCGAAGCGCCGATGACGCGCTGCGGGCGCTCGATGGCGACGCGGGGCAGGCGGGCCGCGCGCGCGAAGAGCGCGTCCGAAGAGATCGAGATGCCGGGCGTGAGCACGCCGCCGAGGTAGCGCCCGCCCTCGGCGATGACCTCGAAGTTGGTGGCTGTGCCGAAGTCCACGACGATGCACGGCGCGCCGTACTTGTGGACGGCCGCGACGGCGTCCACGATGCGGTCGGCCCCCACGTCCGAGGGCGGGTCGTAGAGGATGGTCAGCCCCGTGTCGGTCGCGTGGTCGATGAAGAGCGGCGTGAGGTGGAAGTAGACCTCGGACATGCGCCGCAGCGTGTGGTTGAGCTGCGGCACGACGGACGCGATGGCGACGGCCGTGATGGCCTGAAAATCGAGCCCGCCGAAGGCGAACAGGTTGCGCCCGAGGACGCCGTACTCGTCCACCGTCCGCGCCCGCTCCGTCGTCAGCCGCCAGTGGTGCGCCAGCCGCTCGCCCTCGAAGACGCCGAGCGAGGTGTTCGTGTTACCGACATCTATCACCAGAAGCATCGGGTGTTTATCCTCCCAAGACCCCTTCGAGTAAGTCGCAGGCGGTCTTCGCGCCGTCCTCGCCGCGCACGACCTCGGCGGCCGCGGCCGCCTTCTCCGCGTAGCTCGGGTTCCCGAGCAGCTCGCGCAGTTCCCTGCCCGCGCTCGCGGCGTCGTACTTCGCGTGCGGCAGGGTGCGCGCGCAGCCGCGCCGCCCGGCGCGCATGGCGTTGTCGAACTGGTCGTGGCTGAAGGGCACGACGAGGGCGGGGCGGCCGGCGCGCAGAGCCTGCCCCGTCGAGCCGACGCCGCCGTGGTGGACGACGGCCGCGGCGCGCGGGAGGAGTTCGCCGAAAGGCGCGTAGTCGAAGGCGGCCGCCCCTTCGGGCAGCGAGGCCGGGCGGTTGCGCTGCTCGCCGACGAGCAGCAGCGCGCGGCGGCCCAGAGCGCGCGCGGCCTCGGCCGAGTCGCGGTAGAAGTTCTCGGCCGCCCAGAAGGCCGTCGAGCCGAGCGTGAAGACGACGGGCGGCGGCCCCGCGTCGAGGAACCTGAGCAGTTCGGGCGAGGCCCCGGCGGTGTCGCCCGCGAAGTCGCGCCGGTCGTAGAAGCAGAAGCCGGTGACGCGCGTGCGCGGCGGCCAGTCGGGCTGCGGCTCGGCGAGGATTTTCGAGAAGAGCGCGAGGACGAGCGTGGGCGAGTGCTGCCCCTCGAAAATCGGGTTGCCGCCGGGCGGCAGCCCCAACTCGGCGCGCAGCCGCTCGACGGGCCGGGCCATCCCGCGCCCGTGCCGGCGCACGAGGCTGACGAAGAGGCGGCTGACGGCGCGGCTCCGGCTGAGCAGGCGGCGCAAGCTCGGGAACTGCGGCACCACGGGCGGGTCGTAGGCCGAGAAGAAGGAGAGCGGCGCGAGCACGCTCGACACCCACGGCACGCCCGTCTTCTCCGCGACGAGCGGGCCGACGAACGGGAGCGGGTGTGTGACGAGCAGGTCGGCGCCTTCGACGGCCGCGAGCGTGTCTTCGTAGGCGTCGCGCAGGTGCGGCATCAGCCAGTGGAAGATGCGCTCGGTGCCGCGCCGCGCGTCCATGAAGTCCACGACCATCCGGCTCACCTCGTCGGGCCGGTCGTAAGGCGGGAGTTCCGGCCGCACCGCGCGCAGTTCCAAGCCGGCCGCCTCCGTCTTCTCGCGGTAAATCCCCGACGTGGCGAGCACCGGCCGGTGGCCCCGCCGCTTCAACTCCAGCGCCACGGCCACGTACGGGTGAACGTCGCCGAACGAGCCGAATGTCGAGATGACGATCTTCATAAAGGGCGTGAACCGTAAAGACCCGCGGCCCGTGAATCGTGAGCCGTAAATCGTGAAGACGGATTGAGCGCCGCCACGGCCTGAGCCATTCAAGCGGCGGCGGCGCTCAACGGTTCTGACGAGTCACGATTCACGGTCTGTCACCGCTCTGACCGCCTCCACGTCGCCGGCGCGGACGAGGCGGACGAGGCGCGCGTCTGTTTCTACCCGAAGTGCGCCGTCGGGCTCAAGGCCGCGGGTGAGGCCGTCGAAGGTCTCTTCGGCGAGGCGGACGCGGACGCGCGCGCCGCGGGCGTAGGAGGAGCGCGACTCCCACGCGGCGACGACGCGGGCCGGGCCGCCTTCGCGGCCGAGCGTCGCGTACCAGCCGCCGAGCGCGCGGGTGAGGGCGCGCAGCAGCGTTTCGGAGTCGGGCGCGCGGCCGGTCTCGGCCTCGACGGAGGTGGCGAGGCCGGCGAGTTCGGGCGGGAAGGCGCGGTCGCCCAAGTTGACGCCGACGCCGAGGACGCAGGCGCGGCCGAGGGGCGTCTCGAACGTCTCGGCGAGGATGCCGCAGAGTTTGCGGCCGCGGGCGAGGAGGTCGTTGGGCCACTTGATGTCGGCTTCGAGGCGGCACGCCTCGGCGAGCGCGTCGCCGGCGGCGAGGGCCGCGGCGAGCGTGATGAGCGGCCAGCGCGCCGCGTCGAAGGCCGGGCGCAGCACCACGCTGAAGTAGAGGCCGGCGTCGCGCGGCGAGGCCCAG
>DATMVI010000350.1:0-7399 GCA_035563275.1 Pyrinomonadaceae bacterium | reverse complement strand
AGCTTGCGCAGGCAGTTCATCTTGTTGCGGTGCTGGCTGCGCTCCTCGCGGCACGAGACGACGAGGCCCGTGGGCAGGTGCGTGAGGCGCACGCCCGTCTCGACCTTGTTGACGTGCTGGCCGCCGGGGCCGCCCGAGCGGAAGGTGTCCACCTCGCACTCGCGCAGCAACTCCTCGTCCGACTCGGGCAGCGCCCACATCGAAGCCCTTCCCCCGCGCGCGGCCTAGTGCATCCTGAAGGGGCCGCCGGGCGGCTCCGGTTCGAGGCCGGGCCGCGCCGAGTCCTGAACCACCTCGTGCATCTCCAGCACGTTCGGCCCCGTGAAAGCCTCCTTCGGGAGCGTGCCGGACTGCGCGTGCCCTTTGACGAAGGCGTCCGAGCGCACCCAGTTGAGGAAGTCCTGCCGGCTCTCCCAGACGGTGAAGACGACGTAGGGGTCGCCCTCGTTGACGGGCCGCAGGACTTGATTCGAGACGAAGCCGGGCATCTGATCGACCAGCCCGGCCCGCTCGCGGAACCGCGCCTCGAAGGCTTCGGCGTACTCGCGTTTGACGTAGATGCGGTTGGCGACGGTTATCATCGTTCTCCTCGGTTATCAGCCGCCGGCTCTCGGTTATCAGTTTTCGCCCCGCCGGCAACTGATAGCTGAGAGCCGGCGACTGCGCGTCAAAGACTCTCGAAGCCGACGGCGTGCAGGAAGTAGTCGGCCGTCTCCGGGCCGACGTGCTTGAAGTGCGCGGCGAGGGCCTTGCGCCGCTCGCGCTCGCCGAGCGGCCTCAAGGTTTCGAGGAAGGCGCGGAACGAGCCGTGCTCCTTCTCCAGCGCGAGGAACTCTTGCGCGTTGTGGACGACGGCCCCGACCTTCTTCGGGTGGCGGATCACGTCGGGGCCGGCGAGCAGGTCTTCGGCCCGGGCGAGCGCGAGGCGCCCGGGGTCGAAGTCGAGGAAGCCCCGGCGGTAGCGCGGCCAGTGCTTCCTGATCGAGGCCCAGTTCAGCCCGGCCTGCAACAGCGACAGGCACAGAATCTCGAAGTACTCCCGGCCCGAAGCCGGCGGCTCGCCCGGCCCGCACTCGTCGCCCTCGTCCTTCGAGAAGACGCAGTCCCACGGGGCCCTGTGTTCGTTCGGCGTCACGGGAGAAGCCCTTCTCACAGCGTCTCCATGTCGATGACGAAGCGGTAGCGCACGTCGTTTCTGACCGTGCGCTCGTAGGCCTCGTTGATCTGCCGGATGGGTATGACCTCCACGTCGGAGGTGATGTTGCGCGCGGCGCAGAAGTCGAGCATCTCCTGCGTCTCGCGGATGCCGCCGATGCTTGAGCCGACGAGCCGCCGCCGGTTCGCGGCCAGCGAGAAGGCCGCGACCTCCAGAGGCTTCTCCGGCAGCCCGACGAGCACCAGCACCGCGTCGCGGCGCAGGAGGCCGAGGTACGGGTTCGGGTCGTGCGGCGCGGAGACCGTGTCGAGGACGAAGTCGAACCGGCCGGCGAGCGGCGTGAAGTTCGCGGGGTCTCTGGTGACGACGAAGTTGTGCGCGCCCAGAGCGCGCGCGTCCTGCTCCTTCGAGGGCGAGGTGCTGAAGACCGTGACCTCCGCCCCGAACGCCGCCGCCAGCTTCACGCCCATGTGGCCCAAGCCGCCGAGGCCGACGACGCCGACGCGCTGGCCCGGCCCGACGTTGAAGTGCCTGAGCGGCGAATAGGTCGTGATGCCCGCGCACAGCAGCGGCGCGACGCCGGCGAGCGGCTGGTCGGGCGCGACCTTCAGCGTGTAGTCCTCGTCCACCACGATCTGCGACGAGTAGCCGCCGTAGGTCGGCGTCTTCTCGTCCATCTCCGTCCCGTTGTAGGTCGAGGCCACGTGGTTCTCGCAGTACTGCTCCTCGCCGTCCCGGCAGTTGGCGCAGACGCGGCACGAGTCCACGAAGCAGCCGACGCCGGCGAGGTCGCCCGCCCTGAACTTCGTGACCTCGGCGCCGACGCGCGCCACGCGGCCGACGATCTCGTGGCCCGGCACCATCGGGTAGATCGAGCCGCCCCACTCGTCGCGCGCCTGATGGATGTCGGAGTGGCACACCCCGCAGTATTGGATTTCGATGAGCACGTCGCGCGGCCCCGGCTCGCGCCGCTCGAAGCTGAACGGCGCCAGCGCCTCCGCCGGCCCCCGCGCCGCATACCCTCGTGTCTGTAACATTGCCCGTTCTCCTTGAAATGAAGTTGTCAGTCGTCCAGCCGTCAGTTATCAGTCAAGAGGAAAAACTGGCGACTAAAAATTGATCGTACGTTTCTCGCGACTGCTTTGGAAAGCCAGTTCGATGAGCCTGATCGTGTCGAGCGACTCTTCGGGCCGGACGGCCGGCTCGGCGCGGCCCGCGACGGCGTCGGCGATGTTCCGGTAGAAGTCCTGATAGCGGCCGGCGAGCGTCTCGACCCGCGCCTCCAGACGCAGCCCCGCGACCTCGGCGTCGAGCAGGCCCCAGCGCTCCTTCGGCTCCTCGCCCCAGCCGGGCGCGCCGGGCGCGAGGCCGCGCCTGAGCGCCTCCTCCTGCGGGTCGAGGCCGCGCTTGACGAACGAGCCGCGCGTGCCGCGCAGGACGAAGCGCGGCGTCGGCAGCCGCGCCAGCATCCCCGCCCCGAGCGCCACCCTCAGCCCGTCGTAATCGAGCCGCACGTCGAAGTAGTCGTCGGCCCGCGCGAACTCCCTCTGGATTCTCACGTCGGCCGTCACCGCGCGCGGCACCCCGAACAGGACGAGCGCCTGATCTATCAGGTGCGAGCCGAGGTCGTAGAGAATCCCGCCGCCCGGCCCCTCGGCCTCGCGCCACGCGCCGGGCCGGGGTTGGTCGCGGAAGCGGTCGAAGCGCGACTCGAACTCGACGAGGCGGCCGAGCAGCCCGCCTTCAAGAAGTTTTCTGACGGTCAGGAAGTCGCCGTCCCACCTCCGGTTCTGGTGGGCGCACGCGAGCCTGCCGCGCGCGCGCGCCAGCTCGATCAACTGCCGCGCCTCCTCGGACGTGACGGTGAAAGGCTTTTCCACCACCACGTGCTTGCCGGCCAGAAGCGCCCGCCGGGCCAGCCCGAAGTGCGAGTCGTTGGGCGTGGCGACGACGACGAGTTTGATCTCTTCGTCGCGCAGCAGCTCGTCGGCCTCGCGCACGACCTCGACCCACGGGTAGCGTTCGCGCGAAAGCTCGCCGCCGCGCTCGACCACCTTCCTGAGCTTCAGGCCGGGCACGGCCGCGACGACCGGCGCGTGAAAGACGCGGGCCGCCATGCCGTAGCCCACCAACCCCACGCCGACCTCGTCAGCCATCCGCGCCCTCCGCCCCATATTCTTCCCCGCCCGTTTGGCGGAGTGATGGCGGATTCGTCGCGTTTCGGATGCCGAAGCGGGAGGCCGGGGCCGGTTAAAGCCATTCGCATTTAACCGGCCCCGGCCTCCCGCTCCGCGTCTGGCGGCGCGTCACTCTTTCGGCGCGGTGACCTTCTGGAATTTTTCGGCGACGCGGTCGAGCATGGCGCGCAGCTCTGACTCGGGCAGCCAGCGGCCGCGCGACATGACGCCGGCGCGGCGCTCGGTGTTGGCGATGTCGTCGAGCGGGTTGGCTTCGAGCAGGAGCAGGTCGGCCCGCTTGCCCCGCGCGACGGTGCCGGCGCGGTCGAGCGCGTTTAAGTATTCGGCCGGGGTGCGCGTCGCGGCCGCGAGCGCGGCGTAGGGGCTGAGGCCCGCTTCGACGAGGCTCCGCAGCTCGCGGTGCAGCGTCCAGCCGTAGAGCATGAACCACTCGGGCGTGTCCGAGCCGGCCATGATCTTCCCGCCCGCGCGGTGAATCTCGCGCACCAGAAGGTTGCGGACGCGGACGTACTCGCGCCGCCGCGACTCCGCGGGCGGCGCGGCCCGCAGGCGCTTCGACGCGCCCTCCCAGCCCTCGCGCACCGCCGGCGGCACGAAGCGGTAGTCGGGCCGCGCGCGTATCTCCTCGTCGGTCGCGCCCGTGCCGAAGGTGACTTTGAAGAAGGTCAGCGTCGGCGTCGAGTAGACGCCCGCCCGCGCCGTCTCGCGCGCCAACTCCCTCACCTTGCGCTCGTCTATGTAATCCAGACTCTCCCAGTTCTCCTTGCGGAAGAGGCCCACGTCCGAGACCGAGGTCTTGACGGGCGAGTCGTCTTTCAGGACCGATTCGAGGTACGCGTCGAGGTGTTCGATCTGCTGGCCGGCCGCGAGCGCGCGGCGCACGCCGACGCGCGTGTCCACGTGGCCGACGACGCGGATGCCCGCCGCGCGCGCCGCGCCGATCGTCGCGGCGTAGACCTCGGGCGTGATGAAGTTCGTCAGCTTGATGAAGTCGTAGCCCGCGGCCCTGAAGTCGTTGACGGCGCGGCGCGCCTCCTCGGCGGTCGTCACCACGCGGCCGTTGAGCGTGCCGCGCGGCGCGCGCCCGGTGAGCTGCGGGCTGGCGACGTAGAGGGTGGGGCCGAGCAGTTCGCCGGCCTCGACCTTGGCGCGCAGGGCGAGCTGCTCGGGCGTGCCGATCATCAGCCGCGCCGTCGTCACGCCGTTGGCGAGCATGAGCAGAAGCTCGTCGGCCGCCAGCTCGTCCGGGAACTCGTCGTCCGAAAAGAGGTGCGTGTGCATGTCGGCGAGGCCGGGCAGGAGGTACTTGCCGCGCCCGTCTATGCTGAGCGCGCCGGCCGGCACGCGCACCTTGCGCGCGTCGCCCACTTCGGCGATCAGGCCGTCACGCACCAGCACCGTCTGGTCGCGCAGCACCCGCTCGCGATCCATCGGGATCACGTTGACGCCGACGAACGCCGTCACACGCCCCGCCTCCTGCGCGCGGGCCGGGGCGAGGGCGGTCAGGAGCGAAAGCAGCAGGATGGTTCTCTTCATCATCCCCGCATCTTAAACCCTCGCCGCGCCGCTTTGAACGGGCTTGTGACGAACCTCCGGGAAAAAGGGGCGAGGCGGACGCGGCCGCTGACGGCTTGGTGGTCGCCGGGCCGACTTCACGCGATATAGAATGCGGGGACGGGTTCTTCGTTTGTCAGGAGGCAGGGCGTTGGGGGTCGAAGAGCGGGCGTCGCCGTGGAAACTGGGAGGTCTGTCGTGGCGGGAACTGAACCGGCGCACGTGGGCGCGCGTCTACAAGGACGACGTGATGGGCAAGGCCGCCCAGCTCTCCTACTTCTTCATCTTCTCTCTCTTCCCCCTGCTCTACTTCCTCGCCTCGCTCCTCGGCTACTTCACGCAGACCGGGCCGGAGCTGCGCGAGAGCCTTCTGCACTATCTGGCGACGGTCGTCCCGCGCAAGGCTTCGGCCCTCATCCGCGACACGCTCGAAGAGATCACGGCGGCGGCGAGCGGCGGCAAAATCTCCTTCGGCCTCCTGCTCACCATCTGGACGGCCTCGTTCGGCGTCGGCGCCATCATCTCGACCTTGAACGCCGCCTACGGCGTGAAGGAAGAGCGGCCGTGGTGGAAGGTGCAGGGCTTGTCAATCGTGCTGACGCTGACGCTCGTCGTGCTCGTCATCGCGCCGCTGGCGCTCGTCCTCTACGGCGGGCAGATCGGCGACCTGCTGGCCGGCCGCTACCGCCTCGGCGAAGCCTTCACCGCCGCGTGGGACATCATCCAGTGGCCCATCGTGCTCGCCTTCGTCCTCCTCGCCTTCGCCCTCGTCTACTACTTCGCCCCGTGCGTCGAGGAGATGCGCTGGCAGTGGGTCACGCCCGGCTCGCTGCTCGCGCTCGCGCTGTGGCTCCTCGTCTCCTTCATCTTCCGCCTCTACCTGCGGTTCTTCGACACCTACAGCATGACCTACGGCTCGCTCGGGGCCGTGATGATTCTTCTCCTGTGGCTCTACCTCTCGGGCGCGGCCATCCTCGTCGGCGGCGAGATGAACGCCGTCATCGAGGACGCGGCGGCGCAGGCCGGCGTTGACGAGGCCAAGCAGCGGGGCGAGACCGCGCCCGGCGAGGCGGGTTGAGTTAAGCGCCGGCTTCAGGCCCGGCGCCGCGCCGGCGACTCCGGACGCTCAAGCCTCGGCGCAGTCGGAAACGTTTCCGCGCCCCGCGACATACATGATTGATCGCTCTCGGTAGCTCGCCGGGCGGAACGGCAATCACGCCGCGCCCCACCTCGCTCCACCGCCCGCGGCCTCGCGCCGCCGGCCCTGCGTCCCATCGGACGCAACTCACCCAAGCTCGGAGGTCGGTTCTCTTTTCGCGCCGTCCCGGCGTCGGCCGGGCGACCGTCCAGCGCCCGTGGCGGCGGGCGGCGCGCGAAGGATTTCGGCGGCGGCCGCCGCAGTCACTCGCCGCGCGCGGGGCGTCACCCGTCCGGGCGACTCTCCCCGCACGGCCGCCCGCAGCGCCGGCCTTCGATGGCTCAAGGAGGTTTTAGAGATGCAACCTGACAACGAAGCGAACAACCGGCAGGCGCGTGACGCGGCCGGTCTGCCCGAGGTGGCCGTCATGTCCGCGAAGGAGGCTTTGCGGCGCGAGCCTAAAGATTTGGAGGTTTCCGCCGGCTCCACCGTCACGCTCTCGCCCGACGACCGCGAGTACGCGGAGCACTTCGCCCGCGTCGAGATCAAGAGCTTCGACGACTTGCAGCTCCTCGGCCTCGTGCCGCGCGGGCTGTCCGAGGACAAGGTGCGGCGGGCCATTGACGAAGACGACGCGGAGGCTCTCCGCATGGCGCACAACGCGCTCGCCCAACCGCAGGCCGGGGGCGGCGGCTGCGGGTGCGGGGGAGGGCACGCGCGGGAGGCCGACGCCGGCCGCGGCGACCTGCGCCAGCACTACGACCGCGCCCGCCGACGCTTCAACCCGGCGCTTTCGCGCATCCTCTCCGAGCACCTGCGGACGCAGGTGGCGTGGGACAGCCCCACCGCCGTCGTCATCAAAAATTGGGCGCGTCGCGCCCGCGCCCGCGGCAACTACTCCTCATCCTCCTCCGCCGAGGCCGTCCCGAGCTTCAACTTCGCCATCCTCCAGTTCGCGCTGCGCGACGTGATCATCAACCGCGGCGCGACGCTGCACGTCGAGTCGTCCGTGCAGAGCTTCCTCGCGCGCAACATTCTGATCCACCGCACGGGCCGTCTCGTCCACGGCGGCGGCTACCTCAAGATTTGGGCCGCGGTGGTCGCGCCCTTGTCCAACCTGACGCTCTCGCTCGACTCCACTATTCCGTGGGCCTTAGCCAACTCATAAGGAGGAACTCGATATGCCGAACATCATCTCAGACGGCGCGGCCGGCGGCGGCGGAAGCCCCGGCTTCGACTTCAACTCGCCCGCCGGTCAAGGCAACCGCGGCAACGACGCCAACTGCAACTGGATTGACGACGACTGCGCCCAGACCGGCGGCCCCGGCGGCCCCGGCGTGCAGGGCGGGCAGG
>DATMVI010000349.1:0-10123 GCA_035563275.1 Pyrinomonadaceae bacterium | reverse complement strand
AAGTGAAAGGCCGCGAGTCGCGAACCGCGAACCGTGAAAAGCCGTCTTCGGCTCTCGGTTTTGTCTTTACCGGCGACTGACGACCGGTGACTGACGGCTCGTCTTCACGATTCACCACTCGCGACTCGCGGCTTTTATCCTTGACCACCCGGCGGGGCGCGGCTATCATCCGCGCGCGTTTTACTTACCCCCCGCTCCCGCGCCCGAGTCAGTCCGTTCGCCATGATGAACCTGCCCATCCGCCGCGTTGGCGTGCTCATCAAGCCGCAGCAGCCGGATGCTCTGAAGACCATCTGCCGGCTCGTCGAGTGGTGCGCGCCGCGCGGCATCACGGTCGTCGGCGGGCCGCGCCTCGACCGCGCCACCGTCGAGCAGGAGACCGGCTGCGCCGTCGAGGAGATGGAGCACGCCGAGATGGTCAGGAGCGTCGACCTCATCGTCGTGCTCGGCGGCGACGGGACGATGATCGCCACGGCCCGCATGGTCGGCGACCACGGCACGCCCGTCCTCGGCGTCAACTACGGCACGCTCGGCTACCTCGCCGACTTCACACACGAGGAGATGACGCCCGCGCTCGACGCCATCCTCGCCGGCGACTACACGCTCGACCGCCGCCTGATGCTGGCGGCCGAAGTCCGCCGCGGCGGCGAGCTGCTGCTACAGGATCGCGTCTTGAACGACGTGGTCATCTCGAAGTCGGCCCTCGCCCGCATCATCGAGATCGAGACGTGGGTGGACAGGAAGTTCGTCAACACCTTCCGCGCCGACGGGCTGATCGTCTCGACGCCGACCGGCTCGACGGCCTACAACCTCTCGGCCGGCGGCCCCATCATTTACCCCTCGATGCGCGCCGTCGTCGTCACGCCGATCTGCCCGCACACGCTCTCGAACCGCCCGCTCGTCCTGCCGGACGACGCCGAGTTCGAGCTGGTCCTGAAGACGCCGCAGGAGGAGGTCGCGCTCACGCTCGACGGGCAGGTCGGGATGCCGCTCGAACTGGAAGACCGCGTCACCGTCCGCAAGAGCCGCACCACCTTCAACCTGATTCAGGCGCACACGCGCAACTACTTCGACGTTCTGCGGAACAAACTCAAATGGGGGAGGTGAGAAAGCGCAGAAGTCAGAGCGCAGAATGCAGAATTAAAGGCAGCTCGGTTTTCATTCCGCATTCTGCGCTCTGACTTCTGCGCTTCACGCCGATGGCTGAACAAGACGAGAGGCGGCCGGCGGGGCGCGACGCGTACGAGCGCGAGCTGACGACCGACCTGAAGGACGCGACGCCGGACAAGCCGAAGGGGATGCCGCTGCACACGCGCATCCTCTTGGGGCTGGCCGCGGGCGTCGTCGCGGGCGTGGCCGCCAACCGCCTGCTCGGCGGCGACCACCCCGGCGTGGCATGGACGATTCACAACATCACGGAGCCGGTCGGCGCGCTCTTCCTGCGGCTGCTCCTGATGGTCGTCGTGCCGCTTGTCTTCTCGTCGCTCGTGGTCGGCGTCGCGGGGATCGGCGACATCCGGCGGCTGGGCCGCGTCGGGCTGAAGTCGTTCGCCTACACCTTCCTCATCTCGGCCGTCTCGGTCGTCATCGGCCTGACGCTGGCGAACACCTTGCGGCCGGGCGAGCGGCTCGACGCCGAGACGCGCGCCGGGCTCGAAGCGCGCTACGCCTCCGACGCCTCGAAGCGCGTGGCCGACGCGACGAAGGCCGGGACGGCCGACTCGCCCTTGATGCAGGTGGTCAAGACCATCGTGCCGTCGAACCCGGTGGCGGCCGTCGCCGGCATCATCGCGGGCGAGGAGCGGCAGACCGACACGCCGAACATGCTCCACCTGATGTTCTTCGCCGTCCTGCTCGGCGTCGCCGCCACGCTCATCCCCGTCGAAGTCTCCGCGCCGCTGCTGCGCGGCTTGCAGGCGCTCTTCGAAATCTCGGCGAAGATCATCGACCTGATCATGAAGCTCGCGCCGTTCGCGGTCGCCTGCCTGCTCTTCAACAACACGGCGCGCTTCGGCCTCGACCTCCTCGGCGCGCTCGGCTGGTTCGTGGTGACGGTTCTGGCGGGGCTCGCGCTGCACATGTTCGGCGTCTACTCGCTGGCCGTCTACTTCCTCGCGCGCATCTCGCCCGTCGAGTTCTTCCGCCGCATCAAGACCGTCATGCTGACGGCCTTCTCCACCTCCTCGTCGAACGCGACGCTGCCGACGGCGCTGCGCGTCTCGGAGGAGAACTTGGGCGTGCCGCGCGAGATCAACAGCTTCGTGCTGACGGTGGGGGCGACGGCGAACCAGAACGGGACGGCGCTCTACGAGGGCGTGACGGTGCTCTTCCTCGCGCAGCTCGCGGGCGTTGACCTGACCCTCGGGCAGCAGCTCGGCGTGGCCTACTTCGCCATCCTCGGCGGCATCGGGACGGCGGGCGTGCCCTCGGGCTCGATCCCCTTCATCATCGTCATGCTCGCCACCTACAACATCCCGCCCGCCCTCATCGCCATCATCCTCGGCGTTGACCGCATCCTCGACATGTGCCGCACGACCTTGAACGTCACCGGCGACATCACGGCCGCCGCCTACGTCGCTCGCAGCGAAGGCTACGAACTGTTACGACCCCACGTGCCCGAACTGGAGCGCCTCGGCGTCGTCCGCGGCGGCCCGACGAGCCACGACGTTCTGGACTAAAGACAAAGCGGAGGCCCGGCCGTGAAGGGGGCGCCTCAGGCATCATCAGACGATACACTGATGATGCCTGAGGCGCCCTCGCTCACGGCCGGGCCTCCGACTTTCTTACTTCAGGGCGGCGACGAGCGTCGGCGCGGACGACTCCTTGCCGGTGAAGGAGACGAGGACGAGGACGCTGCGCTCGGAAAGCCTCACGGTGATGCGCCCCGCGACCTCGCCGAAGGTGAAGGAGCACTCCTGCTCCTGTCCGTTCTGCTGCGGCAGGAGCGCGATCTTGAGCGCCGCCGCGCCGCCCTCGTGCCGCTTCAGGCCGAGCACGTCGCGCATGAACTGTTCGATGAACTCGCGCTTGAGGAACTCGTCGCCCGGCCGCCCCAGCTCCGTGGGGAAGTCGCCGATGCGCGCGACGATGTAAGGGTCTTCGGGCGTGCCCGCGACGTAGACCTTGACGGGCACCTGCGGGTCGCGCGGCCCGGCGTCCGCGCCCGCCTCGCCGCCCGCGTCCGGTTTCGGCGGGGCCTCGGCGGCGCGGCCGGCGACCTCGGAAGGCGCATTGCCGCCGCCCTTCTGCTGTGACGCCGCGGCCGCGTTCGCGGCGGCGAAAATGATGGCCAGCGACGCGACGATTCGGGGGACGGCCCGCGCGCCGCGCGCGCGGCGAATGAGACGCGAATCGAAGCGCTGTGTAGTGCCCGCTGCATGCTTCCGAAACGTAATCATCAGCTTTCCCCCTTCGCCGACTGCGTGAGCAAGGAGGATGCCGGAGAAAAGTAGACAGTAGTCAGTAGCCAGTAGCCGGTAGAAAGAGCATCTTCGGCGAGCGTTCCGGCGAATGTTTTTCTACTGACTACTGACTACTGGCTACTGTCTACTGCTTTGTGTCACTCCCGTAAAACTTCCGGGAGAAGAGTGTCCGAAGCTGGCGGCTTCCGGAGAGGTGTCGGCGGTGAGGTGTGCGCGGCAGGCGCGAGGCGCGGGCGGCGGCCGTCCCGCGCGAAGAGGAGACGGCGGATGATCTTCCCCATCGGCGACGACAACAGCGACCGCTTGACGACGCCTTACGTCAACTACCTCCTGCTCGCCCTCAACGTCATCGTCTTCGTCCTCTTTCAGGGCCTCGGCTCGAACGAACAGTTCACGTTCGCGTGGTCAACCGTCCCGCAGGAGATCGTGACGGGCGTCGACATCGCGCGGCCCGTCGTCGTTCAAGACCCGCTCAGCGGCGACCCCATCGGGCGCATCCCCTTGCAGCCGACGCCCGGCTCGGTCTACCTGACGCTTCTGACCTCGATGTTCATGCACGGCGGGTTCGCGCACCTGTTCGGCAACATGCTCTACCTCTGGATTTTCGGCGACAACATCGAGGACGACCTCGGCCACGCGCGCTACGCCGCCTTCTACCTCGTGTGCGGCCTGCTGGCCTCGCTGGCGCACGTCCTGACGAATACCGACTCCTACATCCCGAGCCTCGGCGCGTCGGGCGCGATCTCGGGCGTGCTCGGCGGCTACCTCGTGCTCCACCCGCGCCGCCGCGTCCACGCCATCGTGCTGCGCGGGTTCGTCACGCAGGTGCCGGGCTGGGCGGCCGTCGGACTCTGGTTCGTCTTCCAGCTCATCAGCGGGCTGGGGATGCTCGGCCGCGGCACGCAGGCCGGCGGCGTCGCCTACGCGGCGCACATCGGCGGCTTCATCGCCGGCCTCGCGCTCGTCAAGCTGTTCGCGCTCGGGCGCGCGCGCCGGCCGTCCGCGGCGGCGTGGCGGCGCTGAGGCGCGGCGGCGGCTCGCGCGCGCTTCGACAGGGAGGGGTTCGACATGTCAAGTAACGCAGAAGTGATCTCGGCGCTCAACCGCCTCATCGAGACCTGCCGCGACGGGCAGGAGGGCTTCAAGGCCGCGGCCGACGGCGTGCGCGGCGACGAGCTGAAGCGACTCTTCCGCGAATACTCGCAGCAGCGCGCGCGCTTCGCCGGCGAGTTGCAGCAGGAGGTGCGGCGGCTCGGCGGCGAGGCGTCGGAGGCGGGCAGCGTGTCGGCCGCGCTCCACCGCGGCTGGATGGGTCTGAAGTCGGCGCTCACGGGCGAGGACGACGGCGCGATCCTCGCCGAGTGCGAGCGCGGCGAGGACTCGGCCGTCTCAAGCTACCGCTCGGCGCTCGGCACGGACTTGCCGGCTCACGTGCGCTCGATGGTCGAGCGTCAATTTTCCGAAGTCAAACAGGCGCACGACCGCGTCCGCTCGCTGGAGAAGGCCGGCGGCGCCAACGCCTGAACCACTCACGTTTCGAGTTCCGAGTCCCGAGTTAAAGTCCTCTCTGATTTCACGGCGCGAGCCGCGTCCGAAGTCTTTAACTCGAACCCGGAGCTTCTTACCAGAACAAGGAGGGATTCGCTTTGAGCAAGATTAAGACGACTTTCGCCACGCTCGCCTTCGTGGCCGCGTGCGCCCTCGTGGCCGCCGGGTTCGCCGCTCACGCCGGCGCGCAGCAGGACACGACCACGGGGACGACCCAGAACACGAACACGAACGCGGGCGGGAACACAAACATGGGCGGGACGCAGAACGCCTCCGGCGGCATGGGCGCGCGCGGGTCGGCGCTCGCCTCGTCCGACCGGAAGTTCATGCAGGAGGCGGCGGCCGGCGGCATGGCCGAGGTCGAGATGTCGCGCGTGGCCGTCGAGCGCGCGTCGAGCGAGGCCGTCCGCGAGTACGCGCGCAAGATGATCGAGGATCACACGGCGGCCAATCAGGAGTTGATGCAGTTGGCCTCGTCGAAGGGCGTCACGCTGCCAGCGGGCGTCGACGCCAAACACCGCTCGATGCTCACGAAGCTGGGCGGGCTTTCCGGCGCGGAGTTCGACCGCGAGTACATCCGCAACGCCGGCATCAGGTCGCACGAGCGGATGCTCAAGCTCGTGCAGGGCCACGCGCGCAAGGGACGCGACGCCGACGCGCGCGCCTTCGCCGCCAAGATGGTTCCCGCCGTCCAGATGCACCTCGACATGGCCCGCCAGCTCAACGCCGGCGGCGCGGGCGCGGGCCACACCGGCCACTCCAACGGCAACACGAACTCGAACATGCGTTGAGGCCGTAGGTGGCTGTCGGATGGCGGACGACGGGTGAGGGTGAAGGCGGTTGTCTTCACCCTCACCCGTCGTCTTCTTTTATTTCTTCTCGACGATGTCGTTCTTCTGCGTGCCGACGAAGGCGAGGAGGTCTTTCTTCTCCGCCTAGGGAGACGGCCGGGCGTCCACGAACGGATATACGCCGAGGCCGGCCCCGGCGGATTGCCGCCCCGCGCGCGGGTCGGTTAAGATTCGTGGCGCAAGGAGAGACACGCGAACCCATGCCGATGACCGCAGAGACGCCGCCCGCGAACCAGCAGGGCCTCGACATCCGCCCGACGCCGCGCGAGGAGATGAACCTCTACCCGCTCGACACCTTCCCCTACGACTACCCCGGCCGGGAGATTCGCGTTCGCTTCGAGCTGCCCGAGTTCACCTGCATCTGCCCCTTCTCGGACTTCCCCGACTTCGCCACCTTCCGGCTCGAATACGTCCCCAACGAGCGCTGCGTCGAACTCAAGAGCCTCAAGCTCTACGTCAACTCGTTCCGCGGCGTCAAAATCTTCCACGAGCACGTCGTCAACGTCATCCTCGAAGACTTCGTGGCCGCCTGCGACCCGCTCGAAGTCCACCTCGAAGGCGACTTCAACGTCCGCGGCAACATCAAGACCGTCGTCAGCGCGAAGTACAAAAAGAAGTAGCCAGTCGTCCGCCCTCCGTCGTCAGTCCGCCGCCGCCCTCGGCATCGGTCGCCGGTGAAGGTCTTGCTGACGACTGAAGACTGATAACTCCGCTTATGGAACTTCCCGTCATCATCCTCGCCGCGGTCGTCGGCTTCGTCATCTTCTTCTTCGTGGTCAAGCGCGTGCTGCGGATGGCCCTGCGGCTGGCGCTGGTGGGGGCGCTGCTGTTCGCGCTGCTGGCGGGGGCCGTGGCGTGGTGGTGGTACGACCCGCTCGGCGCCGCGCCGTCGAACCGCAACCGCAACGGCGCGGCCCGCCCGGCGCGCAACGCGCGTTAGGGGGACGGCCCGCGCCCGATGAGCGAGACCGACACCGACGCCGCAGACCAGTTCGACGACCGCGTGGCCGCGGGCCGCCTCGACGAGTCGCGGCCCGGCCTCTGGCGGCGCGTCGGCCGGCTGCCGCGCAACGTCCTCGCCATCAGCTTGGTGAGCCTCTTCAACGACGCGTCGAGCGAGATCATCTACCCGTTCCTGCCGCTCTTCCTGACGCTCACGCTCGGGGCCTCGCCCTTCGCCGTCGGACTCATCGAGGGCGGGGCCGAGTCGGTCTCCGCCCTGCTCAAGCTCTTCTCCGGTTACTTCAGCGACCGGCGCGGGCGGCGCAAGGGGCTCGTCGTCTTCGGCTACGGGCTGGCGGGCGTGATGCGGCCGCTGCTGGCCTTCGCCTCGACGTGGCCGCAGGTGCTCTTCATCCGCCTCGCCGACCGCGTCGGCAAGGGCGTCCGCAGCGCGCCGCGCGACGCGCTCATCGCCGACTCGGCGCGCCCCGCCGAGCGCGGCCTCGCCTTCGGCTTCCACCGCGCGATGGATCACGCCGGCGCGGTCGTCGGCCCCCTCGCCGGCTACTTCATCCTCGCGCTCGTCGCCGCGGACTCGAGCCGGCCGACGGCCGGCGACTACCGGACGCTCTTCCTGCTCGCCTCCGTCCCGGCGCTCATCGCCGTGCTGGTCGCCGCCTTCTTCGTCCGCGAGTCGAAGCGCGAGCCGCGAGCCGGCGGCCCCGCCGCCGCCGCGCCAGCCCCGCTCTCGCTGCGCGGCTTCGACTCGAACTTCAAGCGCTTCCTCGTCATCCTCGCGCTCTTCACGCTCTCGAACTCGTCGGACGCCTTCCTCCTGCTGCGCGCGCAGCAGGCGGGCGTGAGCGCGGCGGCCGTCCCGCTGCTGTGGGCGGCGCTGCACGTCTGCAAGGTCGCGAGTTCTCTGGTCGGCGGCGACCTCTCAGACCGCCTCGGCCGCAAGACCCTCATCGTCTCGGGCTGGCTCCTCTACGCGGCCGTCTACACCGGCTTCGCCTTCGTCTCGTCGGCCGCCGGGGCGTGGGCTCTCTTCCTCATCTACGGCATCTACTTCGGGCTGGTCGAGGGGACGGAGAAGGCGCTCGTCGCCGACCTCGTGCGCCCCGAGCAGCGCGGCACGGCCTACGGCCTCTACAACCTCGCCTTCAGCGTCTCGGTCTTCCCGGCGTCGCTCCTGATGGGCGCGCTCTGGCAGTGGCGCGGGCCGCGCGCGGCCTTCGCCGTCAGCGCCCTCCTCGGCTCGGCCTCGGCGGCGCTCCTCGCGCTGACCGTGAGGGCGGGCCACGCGCCGCGCCACTCGCGGGCGTGACGCGCGGCGCCGCCTCCGCGGAAGGGCTCGTTGACAAGCCACGGCGCGCGACGTATAAAGCCGTGGTCGGTCGCGCCGCGCGCGCGTCATTCGCCCGGAGGGCTTCGGCCCGCGTCCCGCGTCTCCCTACACAACCCGCTACGGCCCGCGCCGGGAGGTCTCGAAGTCGGACTCTCATGGCTTTCGAACAAGACATCTTCATCAGCTACGCGCACATCGACAACCAGCCTCTGGCGAAGGGCCTCGACGGCTGGGTCGAGACGCTGCACGAGCGGCTCAAGATCATCCTCACGCAGCTCGCGGGCGAGGAGGTCACGGTCTGGCGCGACCGCAAGCTGCAAGGCAACGACGTGTTCGCCGACACGCTCGTCGGGCAGTTGGCGAAGGTCAGAGTGCTGGTCTCGGTCGTCTCGCCGCGCTACGTGAAGTCGGAGTGGTGCGTGCGCGAGTTGGAGGTGTTCAGCCGGCGGGCCGAGGAGCAGGGCGGCCTGCGGGCCGGCGACAAGTCGCGCGTCTTCAAGGTCGCCAAGAGCTACGTCCCGCTCGCGGATCAGCCGGCCGTGATGCGCGACATGCTCGGCTACGAGTTCTACGAGTACGACGCCGAGCGCGGGCGGGCGCAGGAGTTCAGCCCCGAGGTCGCGCCGCAGAAAGACCCGCGCTACTGGGCCGCGCTGGGCGACCTCGCGTGGGACATCAAGCAGGTGCTCGACAGGATGAAGGGCGCCGGGGCCCGGCCCGCCGAGGCCGCCGAGCAGGCGGCCGCGGGACAGACGGCCGCGGCGCCGGCCGCCAAGTCCGTCTACCTCGCGACGGCCACCTCCGACGTTTCGACCGAGCGCGACCTCATCCGGCGCGAGTTGCAGCAGCGCGGCTACCGCGTCCTGCCCGACCGCGAGCTGACGCTCGTCGCGCCCGAGTTGCTCGCAGAGGTGCGCGCGCAGGTCGCCGAGGCGGCCGTCTCCGTCCACCTCCTCGGCGCCAACTACGGCATCATCCCCGAGGGCGAGCAGGAGCGCTCGTGCGCCCTCCTGCAACACGAGCTGGCGGCCGAGCGCGGCGCGGCCGACCCGAACTTCACGCGCCTCGTCTGGATGCCGCCCGGCCTCGCGCCCGCGGACGCGCGCCAGCGCCGCTTCGTCGAGGAGTTGCAGTCGCGCCTCGGCGCGGGCGCGGAGCTTTTGCAGACGACGGTCGAAGACCTCAAGCTCCGCGTCTTGGAGAAGCTCAACCCCGCGCCGAAGCCCGCGGCGGCGGCGGGCGGCGGCGACCTGAAAAGCGTCTACGTCGTCTGCGACGACCGCGACACGGAGGACGTGGCCCCGCTCGAACAGTACCTCTTCGACGAGGGCTACGAGGTCATCCCGACCCTGCCCTCCGACGACACGCAGCAGCTCGCGCAGTACCACCGCGAGAGCCTCGTCAACTGCGACGCGGCGCTCGTCTACTACGGCAGGGCCAACCAGATGTGGCTGCGCTCGAAGCTCTGGGACTTGCAGAAGGCCGAAGGCTGGGGGCGCGAGACGCCGATGCTGGCGCGGGCCGTCTACGTGACGGGGCCGCCGTCCGGCGAGAAGCAGCGCTTCCGCACGCGCGAAGTCCCCGTCGTCATCCAGAACTTCGACGGCTTCTCGCCCGAAGCCCTCCGGCCCTTCCTTCAGGCCATGCGCGGCGGGGGCGAGCGGTGATGCCCGAGTCGGGCGAGCGCTTCAACCCCTTCCCCGGCCTCCGCCCGTTCGAGACCGAGGAGTACCACCTCTTCTTCGGCCGCGAGGGGCAGTCGGACGAGCTGCTCGCGCGGCTCTCGCGCACGCGCTTCCTCGCCGTCGTCGGAACCTCGGGCAGCGGCAAGTCCTCGCTCGTGCGCGCGGGCCTGCTGCCGGCGCTCTACGGCGGGCTGATGGCCGGGACGGGCTCGGCCTGGCGCATCGCCGTCACGCGCCCCGGCCACGACCCTCTGGGCAAGCTCGCGCGCGAGCTCGCCGAAGAGGGCGTGCTCGGCTCGGCGGGGGTGGACGCCTCGGTGCAGGCTT
>DATMVI010000348.1:0-10632 GCA_035563275.1 Pyrinomonadaceae bacterium | reverse complement strand
GTCGGCCGCGCCGCAGGCCGTGCGCAGCCGCACCGTCCCCCCGTCGGGCAGCGCGTCGCGGGCGTTCAGGAGCAGGTTGGTGAAGACCTGCTGGAGCTTGCCGGCGTTGCCGTAGACGGGCGGGAGGCTCGGGGCGTACTCGCGCCGCAGTTCGACGCGCGAGTGGCGCAATTGCGGCTCGAGGAGCTGGAGCGTGTCTTCGAGGACGCGGTTGAGGTCCACCTCGGCGAAGTCCGTGGCCCCGCCCGTGCGCGAGAAGTTGAGGAGGTTGCCGACGATGCCGGTGGCGCGGTCGGTCTGCCGGCGAATCTTCTGCAAGAGCGCGTGCTTCGGGTCGGTCTCGTTGAGCATCCCGAGCAGCATCTGCGTGTAGGAGGAGACGCCCGTCAGGGGCGTGTTGATCTCGTGGGCGACGCCGGCCGCGAGGAGGCCGATGGAGGAGAGCTTCTCGCGCTGCTGCAACTGCTCTTCGAGCCGGACGCGGCCCGTCACGTCTTCGAGGACGACGAGCGCGCCGGTGTGCTCGCCCGAGTCGGCGCGCTTGAGCGGCGCGAGCGCGACGTTGAGGATGAGCGGGCGGCCGCGCCGCGTCGCCGTGTGCAGCTTGTAGATGTTGCGCAGTTCCGACAGCTCCCAGCCCGAGCGGCCGAGCGCCTGCCGCAGGGTCTCGGCGAAGTCCTCGGCGAAGAGGTCTTCGACGCGGCGTCCGACCGCCTCGTCGCGCCGCAGGCCGAGCATCTGTTCGAGCGCCGTGTTGCAGGCCGTCACGTTGCCCGAGGCGTCCACCGCGAGCAGCCCGACGTTGATGGACTCGACGATGGACTCGTTGAACTCCTTCAAAAGCTCCAACTCGGCGGCGCGCTCCCGCTGCTCCTCGTAGAGCAGACTGTTCTCGACGGCGACGGCGACGTAGCCCGAGACGGTGCGCAGGATTTCCAAGTCTTCCGACGAGAGCAGCCCGCCGCCCACGGCCCGCCCGAGCCCGATGACGGCCACCATCCGCCCGCGCACCACGCACGGCACGTAGTAGTGGAGCGTGCGGCGCACGAAGCCGCTGGTGTCGGGCGGCAGCTCGACCCCGTCGGCGCGCACCACGCCGTCCTCGGCCGAGCGCGCGCGGATCATCTCGCGGAAGTCGGGCGGCACGATGACCTCGGAGAGCCCGGCCGTGCGCACGACGCGGTAGCCGGCCGCGGCCCGCGCGTCTTCGACGAAGATGGCGATGCGCTCGACGCCGAGCACCTCCTGCAGGCGGCGCACGAGCGCGTCCAACAACTGGTCGAGCGAGGTGGTGGCCGAGAGCGTGCGGCCGAAGTCGAGCAGGCCGCGCCGCAGGTCGTAAGACTCGCCGTAGAAGAAGCGGTCAACTTTTTCTTGCAGGAAGTTCTTGAGCGGCGCGGCGATCATCGTGATGACGGCCATCGCCGCGACCATGATGAAGCCGGCCGTGGTTCCGACGCCCGGCATCGTGACGGCGTTCCCGAAGGCCGAGAGCACCGTCAGGTAGACGACCGAGCCGATCATCACGGCGATGGTCAGCGTCGTGAAGACGTAGACGGCCGTGCGGCGCACGACCATGTCCACGTCCATCAGGCGGTAGCGCACCACCGAGTTGCCGAACGTGAGCGGGATGAGGACGAGCGGCAGCACGGCCGCGTCCGTCACCCACGCCCGCGCCGTCTCGCTCAGGAACGCGCTCTCGAAGCCCGCGCCGAACAGATACCCGGCCGCGTAGAGCAGCGTGAACGGCGTGATGGCGAGGGCCGAGCCCCAGACCACCCACTTGAGCTGCTGGCGCACGATGGCCGACTCGCTCTTGACGAAGCGGCGCACCAGCAGGAACGCGCCCGCCGCGAGCGAGAGCGTCAGGCACGCCACCTCGGCCAGCCAGAGGCGCGCGGGGAAGTCGTCGGGGAAGGCCGCGGCCAGCCCCCCGAAGCGCGGCGAGACGGCCGGCAGCAGAAACAGCGCGTCGAGCGCGACGAGCGCGGCGGCCGGCGCGTAGAGCAGGTAGACCAGCCGCGGCTGCCGCTCCGAGAGGCGGTAGCGGACGGGGTAGATGGCGCAGAAGTGGAGGAAGATCGGCGCGAAGAGCGCCAGCGCCGTGTTGTCCAAGAACTCGACGGCGAGGTCTAAGTCCTCGTAAGCGCCGTAGGCCTTGTAGAAGTGGAAGACGAAGGCGACGAGGCAGAGCGCGGCGAAGTGGAGCACGTAGGGGACGCGCCCGCCCTGCTTGAAGAGGACGAAGAGCCCGACGAGCAGGTAGACGACGCCGATGAGGTTGACGTAGAGGTCGCGCGTCCGCCACGCCCGCGCCGGCATCAGGTCGTCCAGCTCGCACTCGTAGACGAGGGCGCCGCGGGCCGCGTCCGGCCGCTCGATGACGTAGGTGATGCGGCCGCCGACGCCGACCTCTTCGAGGTAGACCTGAAGGTCGGAGACGGAGACGACCTCGCTGCCGCCGTGCATGTCCGAGCGGATGCCGAGGAGGCGGTCGCCCGGCTGGACGCTGAAGACGCCCTTGCGGCCGGAGGTGGAGTCGGGGTCGATCGACTGGGCGATGATGCCGCGGTCGGTCTCGGCCCACGTGATGCCGTCGGTGGGCGGGGCCGTGTGGGTGAGGCGCTGCGAGAAGTTGAGGATCCCGGCCGTGACGAAGAGGGCCGCCAGCACCAGCAGCACCCACGCCTTCGTTGTCAGCACGGAACCCTTCATCGCATCCCCGGACTGTCCTTGCGTCCTGTGAAGTCGCTCTCAAGTTCGGAGCGGGACGGGCCGGCCCCCTCGTCGTTCAGTAAATCAAAATGTTTTAGGCAAGCAGTATTCCAATTTCTCGCCCGCCCGGCCCGCCGATGATTCGGTCTCCGGGCGCGGCGCCCCGGCCCGTTTAGCCGGGAAATTCGGCCCCGGCCGCGCCGCCCGCGCCCGCGCCGCCGATTCAGTTTTTCGTAGTCCCTCCGAAATTTCGGAGAAGGGCTTGATACACGAAAGCCCCGCGCCTGACCGGGACGAGCGGGCCGCGCGGGACTTCGCCGTGCTCGTCCGGCCCCGCCCGAGGGGGGGGCCGGACGTTGTTTAGAACCTGACCGAGATGCCGCCGCGCACGGTGCGCCGCTGCGCGCCGAGCGAAAGGCTGTTCTCGCCGTCCTCGACGCCGATCACGGTGTCGAGGAGGTTGCGCGCGTCGAAGGTGGCCTGCGCGCGCACGGGCAGCCCGAAGTTGGGCAGTTGGTGCGTGACGAGGATGCTCAGAGACGGGTCGTAGACGGCGAGGCGGCCGGCGAACGGGTCGATGGCGAAGACGGCGGCGCGCGGCGAGAACCGCAGCACGGTCCGCACCGTCGTGTCGTCGCCGACCGAGGCGTCGAGCTGCGCGGCGGCCGTCTGGAAGAAGGCGCTCTGGAAGAGCTGCTCGGGGCTGACCGCGCCCTCGGCCGAGAGCTGCTGGCCGCGCCCGAAGGCGTAGGCGGCCGAGGCCCGCAGGTGGTGGCTGATGCGGCGCGTGTAGACGAGGCGCAGGCCGCGCGCGCCGCCCTGCTGGTTGGCGATGTCGAGCAGCGCCGCCCCGCCCTCGGGCGAAAGCCCTTCGAGCGGCGTGCTCAGGAGGCCGACGCCGCGGCCGTCCACGGTGTCGAAGAAGACCGTGGCCTCGACCGAGGAGTTCTCGCCGAGCAGGCGCTCGACGCCGAACTCCAGACGGCGGCTGCGCTCAAGCACGGCCTCGCCGTCGACGAAGGCGACGGCCTGCCCCGGCTCCTCGCGGATGAGGGCGGGGCCGCCCTCGAACATCTCGGCCGTGACCTGCTCGCCGGCGTCCGCGCCCGGCGCGTAGGCCGCGTGCAGGCGGGTGCGCGCGTCGGCCTCGAAGGCGAAGCCGAGGCGCGGGCTGAGGCTGTCGGCCCCGCCCGCCCCGAGGAAGCGCGAGTAGTCGAGGCCGACGACGAGCACGACGCCCTCGCGCACGACCCACTCGTCCACAGCGCGCACGGACATCTGGCTCAGCCTGTCGCCGCCGGCGCCGAACCGGCTCTCGCCTTCGCCGAGGAGGGGCAGCCGCGCGCCGCCCACCGTGGCGCTCACGCGGTGGCGCGCGCCGAGGCGGGCGCGGGCCGTCGCCTCCATCCTCTCGAACTCGCCCAACTGCCCGACGAAGGTCACTTCGAGCTGCCGGTTGACGGGCGCGGCGAGCGCGAAGTTGAGGCCGGCGTAACCGCCCACGCGCGGGTCGGCCGATTGCGCGAAGAAGGTCTCGACGTAGCCGCGCACGGGCTGGCGGCCGCTGCGCACGCCGGTCGAGTCGGCGGCCTCGCCCAGTTCGGCGTCGGCCGTGATGCCGGTCTCGTCGGCCGCCGCGGCCTCCTCGGCGTTGACGGCGGCCTCGGCGGCCCCGGCCACCGTCTCGCCCTCGGTCTCGCCCGCGTGGAAGATGGAGCGGCGCGACTGCGAGGCGCGGATGCGGAACTTGGGATCGTGGCGGTCGGGGCGGCGCTCGGCGGCCGTGCGCCCCTCGCCGGCCGGCTGGAGGTTGAAGCGGTAGACGAGTTCGGTGGCGGGCGTGATCTGAACGGAGGTGAAGGTGGCGGGCGTGAACCCTTCGGCCAGCGCGCGCACGAGGTAGCGGCCCGGCATCACGCGGGCCGAGAACTTGCCGTCGGCCGCGCTCTTCGTCTCCTTGACCACCTCGTTGACGCCGTCGCGCAAAATCTTGACGAGCGCGCCCGAGACGGGGTTGCCCCGGCCGTCGAGGACGGTGCCGCTGATGGTGCCGAAGGTGGTGGCGGCCCCGCCCGGCGTGCCGGCCGGCGAGGCCGCGGCCAAGCCCGACCCGCCGAGCACGAGCGCGGCCAGCAGGGCCAGCGGCGTGCGCCAGTAGATGCTTCTCATCACGACAAAACCTCCGGGTGCCCTTGCGTCTCCGGTTCGCGCCCGCGGGCGCGAATTCATTGTTCAATGTGTCGACAGGGCGGCGTCCGGGCGAGGGCCGGAAGCCTTCGACGGCGGCTCCCAGCCCGAGCGTCTCTGGGGGGACACTCGTCAGGCGTACTGTTTGAGTCCAACCCGCTTGAGCGGAGGCTGCCATTTTCCGCCAGCAGGCCGGCGCTGTCAAGCACGCGAACTCCCGTTTTCCGGCTAGGATGCGGGCCGCCGGCCGGTTGGTTTGCCCGCCCCGCGGGCGCGTGCTACGATGCCGGGTCAGGCGAGCCGGCCACACCCGCCGAGAGCGTTTCCTGACGCGATTTTCCGCGAGTTTTCCCGAGGGTAATGACAGAACAGGTTCAGGTCACGAGATTCCCGAGCGGGCTGACGGTCTTGACCGAGCGCATGGCGTCGCTGCGCTCGGCCACGGTCGGCGTCTGGGTCAGGCGCGGCTCGCGCCACGAGCCGGCCGAGTGGAACGGCGTCTGCCACTTCATCGAGCACGCCGTCTTCAAGGGGACGCGGCGGCGCTCGGCGCTCGACATCGCCGTCGAAAGCGACCGCCTCGGCGGCCACTTCGACGCCTACACGACGCACGAGCTGACCGGCTTCGCCATGAAGGTCGTGGACGCGGCCGTCCCCGCGGCCTTCGACCTCCTCGCCGACATGCTCGCCCGCCCGCGCTTCGACGAGGAGGAACTCAGGCGCGAGCAGAAGGTCATCATCGAAGAGATGAAGATGGTCGAGGACACGCCCGACGAGTACCTCGGCGAAATCTTCAACGCCGCGTACTTCCCCGACCACCCCTTAGGCCGCCCCATCGAGGGCACGGCCGAAACGGTCTCGACCTTCGACCGCGCGCGCACCGTCGAGTTCCACGCCCACGCCTACGCGCCGCGCAACCTCGTCGTCGCCGCGGCCGGCAACGTCAGCCACGAACAACTCGTCGAGCTGGCTGCCCGCTCGCTCGACCGCGAGGGCGGCGAGGTCGCCGAGCCGCCCGGCGACGGCGACGCCGCGCCCGCGCCCGCCGCGCCCATCCTCATCCGGCGCAAGAAGGAGCTCGAACAGGCCCACTTGATCTTGGCCGCGCCGTGGCCCTCGGCCCGCAGCGCCGACCGCTACGCGGCGAGCCTCCTGAGTTCGATCATCGGCGGCGGCACTTCGTCGCGCCTCTGGCAGAGCGTGCGCGAGGAGCGCGGCTTGGCCTACGCGGTCGGCTCGGCCGGGAGCCACTTCGTTGACGCCGGCGTCTTCCACATCTACGCCGGGACCTCGCCCGAACAGCTCGACGAGGTCTTAGACCTCTCGCTCGCGGAGCTGCGCCGCTCGGTGCGCGAGTCGGTCGGCGAGGAAGAGCTGCGGCTGGTCAAGGATCAGGCGGTGGCCTCGATCCTGCTCGGGCTGGAGTCGACGAGCGCGCGGGCCGGGACGCTCGCCCGGCAGGAGATCGTCCACGGCCGGCGCATCCCGCCCGACGAAGTTATCGCGCGCATCGAGGCCGTCACGCCCGAAGAGCTCCGCCGCCTCGCCCGCGACTTCATCAAGTCCGAGGCGCTCGCCCTCGGCGCGCTCGGCGACCTCAACGGCTTCAAGGTGGATCGCGCGCGGCTCGAAGTCTGAGAAACAGTCCGGAGTCAAAGACAAGTCTTTCGCTTCGGACTCCCGACCCCGGTCTTTGTTCTCGTGATGCGAACCTCCCTCAAAATCCTGCTGGCTTTGTGCGCGGCGGCCGCGCTGGCGGCGGCGCGGGGGCCGGCGGGCGGGCTGGAGGTCGTCTCGTTCGGGTGGAAGTACGAGGGTTACGCGCAGGCCGAGGTGGTGCGGAGCAAGCGCTCCGGGCACACGCTGAGCGTGAAGCGCGGGACGGACTACTTCTTCAAGTACCGCGCGGCGGCCACCGTCCGCAACGACGGCGCGAAGGCCGTCAGGGCCGTCGAGTGGGCTTACGTCTTCGCCGAGCCGGAGGGCGGCAGGGAGTTGAAGCGCTACCGCCTCCAGTCCAAGCAGACCATCGAGCCGGGCGCGACCGCGACGCTCACCAGAGACGTTTCCATCAAGCCCGACGAAGAGAGCCGCCACCTCACGACGGGCCGCCAGCAGGTCGTCGTCACCCGCGTCGAGTACGCCGACGGCTCGGTGTGGAAGGGGGAAAAGCCGTAGATCGCCAGCCGTGAGTCGTAAATTGAAAAGACCGTCCTGCGCCCCCCGACTTGCGACTTACCGGCCGAGCGGCCCGGCGCCCGGCCCCTATTCGCGGTTCACGACTCAGGGTTCACGGCTCTCATGCGACTGACCGTCCTCGGCAGCGGCTCGACCGGCAACGCCGTGCTGATTTGCGCGGGGCAGACGCGCGTCCTCGTGGACGCGGGCCTGAGCGCGAAGGAGGTGGTGCGCCGCCTCGCGCTGGTCGGCGAGGACGCCTCGCGCCTCGACGGCGTCGTCGTCACGCACGAGCACGGCGACCACGCCGGCGGCCTGCGCGTGCTGCTCAAGGCCGTCAGTTGCCCCGTCTACATCTCCGGCGCGACGCGCGACGCCTACATCCGCGAGAAGGCGCGCAGCGACGACGAGCCGAAGCGGAGGGCCGAGGCGCTGCGCGACCGCACCGTGGAAATCTCTTCGAGCCAAGACTTCCGCGTCGGCGAGATCGACTTCCACCCCTTCACCGTCCCGCACGACGCGGCCGACAACTTCGGCTTCGTCGCCACGCACGACGGCGTGCGCGTCGCGACGCTGATGGACTTCGGCTGCGTCACCACGCTCGTCGCCGAGCGGCTGCGCGGCTGCGCGGCCGTCGTCATCGAGTCGAACCACAGCCGCGACATGCTCAAGGCGTGCGAGGTCTACCCGTGGGAGCTGAAGCAGCGGATACTTTCGCGCACCGGCCACCTCTCGAACGAGGACGTGGCGGCGTGGCTGCGCGAGGGCTTCGACGGCGGGGCCGAGCACGTCGTCTTGGCCCACCTCTCGCAGCGCGCCAACAACCCGCACCTCGCCAAGCTCTCGGCCGAGATGGCGCTTCAGGAGCGCGGCGGGCTCTTCCAGACCACCACCAAAATCACGCTCTCGCACCCGAAGGAGCCGACGCACTGGATCGAACTGTGAAGGCAAAAAAGGGTTTCGGGCGCCGGGCGCCGGGCGCCGTGGAGAGGTCGGGTTCGCCCGCCGCCCGGCGCCTGACGCCCGCCGCCCTCTTTTTTGCCCTCTGCCTTCTGCCCTCCGCCACCTTCGCCCCCGCGTGCGCGGTGGACGAGCGGCGGGCGATCCCGGCGGGCGCGCAGGCCGTCGTCGAGGCCGTGAGCGAGGACATCGCGGCCGGGCGCGACGCGAAGGTCTACGCCGAGGCCGCGCCCGAGTGGCGCGCGCAGGTCAGCGAGGAGGAGAGCGGCCGGATGCTCGGGCGCGTGCGCGAACGTCTGGGGCGCGTCCGCGGGCGCACGCTCCACAGCGGCCGCGAGCAGCAGAGCGCCAGCGCCCCGCTCTCGGGCCACGCCCTCGAACTCGTCTACCGCACCGAGTTCGAGCGCGGGCAGGGCATGGAGAAGTTCACGCTCCTTGAGCGCGGCGGCGGCTGGCTGCTCGCCGGCTACGCCGTCAACTCCGACGCGCTGAAATGAAGTTTCGAGTTTCCGAGTTGAGGCGACTTCAGGTTGAATCTTTCGGGCTCGGGCGCGCGCACCCGAAACTCTAAACCCTGAGCGAAGCGAAGATGATTCCACGCTACACGCTGCCCGAGATGGGCGCGCTCTGGTCGGAGCAGAACAAGTTCCGGAAGTGGCTCGACGTGGAGCTGGCCGTCTGCGAAGTCCACGCCGAGATGGGGACGATCCCGCGCGAGGCGCTCGCCGAGATAAAGGGTAGGGCGGCCTTCACCGTCGAGCGCATCAACGAGATCGAGAAGACGACCGACCACGACGTGATCGCCTTCACCACGGCGCTCGCCGAGAACATCGGCGAGCCGGCCCGCTTCGTCCACTACGGCCTGACCTCCTCGGACGTGGTGGACACGGCCAACGCCCTGCTGCTGCGCGACGCCTGCGACCTTCTGCTCGGGCGCGTGGACGCGCTCGCGGAAGTTTTAAGGCGGCGCGCCTTCGAGTTCCGGCGCACGCCGCAGGTCGGGCGCACGCACGGCGTCCACGCCGAGCCGACCTCCTTCGGCCTCACCTTCGCCCTCTGGTACGACGAGACGCGGCGCAACCGCGCGCGCCTCGAACGCGCCCGCGAGGCCGTGGCCGTCGGCAAGATCAGCGGCGCGGTCGGCGCGTTCGCGCACCTCGACCCGGAGGTCGAAGAACGCGTCTGCGCGCGGTTGGGGCTGAAGGCCGCGCCCGTCTCGACGCAGGTCATCCAGCGCGACGTGTACGCCGAGTACTTAACGACGCTGGCCGTCGTCGGCTCGTCGCTCGACAAGTTCGCCTTGCAGGTGCGCCACTGGCAGCGCACCGAGGTGCGCGAGGCCGAGGAGCGTTTCAGGAAAGGGCAGAAGGGTTCTTCGGCCATGCCGCACAAGCGCAACCCGATCCTCTCGGAGCGCATCTGCGGCATGGCCCGCCTGCTGCGCGGCTACGCGGTGGCCGGGCTGGAGTCGGTCGCCCTCTGGCACGAGCGCGACATCTCGCACTCGTCGGCCGAGCGCGTCGTCCTGCCGGACGCCTCCACCGCCCTCGACTACATGCTGGCGAAGACGGCGTCGCTGCTCGACAACCTCGTCGTCTACCCGGAGCGGATGCTGAAGAATCTGGAGGCGACGGGCGGGCTCGTCTTCAGCCAGCAACTCCTGCTCGCGCTCACGCAGTCGGGCGTCTCGCGCGAGGAGGCTTACTTCTGGGTGCAGCGCAACGCCATGCGCGCGTGGGAGGGGGGCGAGGACTTCCGCGCCCTCGTCCTCGCCGACCCGGACATCGCGGCCCGGCTCCCGCGCGAGCGCGTCGAGCGCGTCTTCTCGCTCGACACCTACACGCGAAACGTAGACCGCATCTTCGAGCGGGTCTTTGGGAAAGCAGTAGACAGACAGTAGTCAGTAGTCAGTAGTCAGTAGTCAGTAGCGCTCCGCGTTGCTGACGTTGACGCTGACGATTAGCTGCCGACGGTCTTCCTACTGGCTACCGGCTACTGGCTACTGGCTACTCTTCCTTATGCCTCTGAGATTCGTGCCGGGCGCGTCCGTGTCGCTGGCGGAGTACGCCGCCGCGCTGACGGCCGCGTTCCGCGGCTACCAGTTCAGAATCCTGATGGACGCCGGGGCGCTGGCGCGCCGCGTCAGGCTTGAGCAGTACGACCTCGAAAACTCGCTGCTGGCCTACGACGGCGAGGCGCTCGTGGGCGTCGCGTCGCTGGCCGTGCGCGGCGACGCCGGCTGGGTCGCGGGCCTCGCCGTCGTGCCCGAGCAGAGGGGGCGCGGGCGCGGGCGCGAGCTGATGACGGTGACGGTCGAGCGGGCGCGCGCCCTCGGCCTCAGCCGCCTCTCGCTCGAAGTGCTGTCGCGCAACGCGGGCGCGCGCCGCCTCTACGAGTGGGCGGGGATGCGCGTCGAGCGCGACGTGCTTATTATGGAGCGGGCCGGGGACGTGACGCGGCCCGGAGACGTGGGCCCGCTGCGCGAGGCCGCGGCGGCCGAACTGCTCCGGCACTTCTGGCGGCTGCACGCCGTGCGGCCCGCGTGGCAGCGCGACCTGCCGAGCCTGCTCGCCGCCAGCCTGCGCGGCCTCC